>DASVTZ010000180.1 GCA_036387335.1 Longimicrobium sp. | reverse complement strand
ATCTACTACGCGTTCCGAGGGCATCGCGGTGCAAACCAGGCCTCGCTCCACGCGCAGTGGATTCTTCGGTCGCCGCAGAAAGTGTGGAGCGCTGCGCGCTGTCCGGTGGGGCGGCTCCCTCAGAATGACAGAAACCTTCTGTCATCCTGAGCGACGCGCCTCACCGGCCCCTGCCCCACTCGACACTCCGGCGCGGAGCGAAGGATCTACTGCGCGTTCCGAGGGCATCGTGGTGCACCACCGGGCCTCGCCGCACGCGCAGTAGATTCTTCGGTCGCCGCAGGAAGTGTGGAGCGTTACGCGTGGTTCGGTGGGGCGGCTCCCTCAGAATGACAGGATGGGGCGCGGAAAACGGATTCGTTTTTACTCGCGCGCCATGTCCGCCAGAACGTCTACGTACGCGAACAGCGCGGTCTACGTACGCATACGTATAGGAGACGTTGCGAAGTGCGCCTATCCTACCCCGGTTACGTCATCTGCTGGCCGGACCCCGTCCACACGGCGGGCATCGCTCTCCACCTGGCACGAGGATCCGAATGCGCACCAGCCATCCACGCCGCTCCGCACTCCTGCTCCTCGCCACGCTGGCCGCGCTCCCCGCTGCCGCCCAGCCCGCCCCCGTGACCGTGGACGCCATCCAACTGCGGTCCCTGCAGGCGCGCCTGAACGGCTTCGCGGGTGGGCTTCGTGCGGAGGAGCGCGCGCTCTGGAATCGGCTGCTGATCCGCGCCGCGTCCGCGCCCACGGCCGGTGGAACGGACGTGCGGGTGCTGCCGGTGCTGCAGATCGGCCCCGGCGGCGGCTGCGACGACGGGGGAGTGCGCGGGGGGAACGGGCGCGTAGCGATCATCATCCAGGGCGGCCGGACCGCGTCGCCGTCGAGCGGCATCGTCGTGCAGGGCGGACGGTCGCCGCAGGGCGCCGGCGCGTCCCGGGTGGGCGGTCGACCCGGGGCGCCGGCGGGCGTGGTTCGGCCCACGGACGTCGTGTCCATCGGCCCGAAGCAGGAGGACCCCGCGTGGCCGGCGCCGGAAACCCTGGCGCGCCGCATCACGGAGTTCTCGGGTCAGCTTCCCGCGCCGGAGCGCGGCGCGCTGGAGTGGCTGCTGACCCGCGCCGCCGCAGTCCCTGAGGCACGTCCCGCGACGCCGGGCGGTCTGCCTCCGGGTGCGGCCGTGGCATCCTCGGCCGAAGGACGGGCCTCCGCGACCGGTGCGGCCGGCGCCCGGCCGCTGGGCAACCCGGGCCCCGGCGGGCTGCCGGAGGGGACGAGCGCCTCGCTGCGCCAGGCGCTGGGACTCGATCCGCTCTCCATCGGACCGAAGCAGGAGGACCCCACGCGTGGCCCGGGCACGCCGCCCGCGACGCGCTGGACCCTTCGGTACTGACTCGGAGGGCGGCGCCGCGTCGGACACGGGCGTGATGAATCACGCCCCTACCAGATCTGCCCGCGCGGGGTGACAGCCGCGGCATAGGTCCGCCTGCGCGAGTCTGCGCGGGCGGATTTTGTGTGGTTCCAGCGGCGAATTCATGCGCTCCTGGAAGCGGGGTACGCGGCCGCGTCGGGCACGGGCAGACACGTGGGTCTGCCCCTACGGGGTCGGGGTGCCACGCACGAGGGGCACGCCTGCGGCACAGATCCGTCCTGCGCGAGTCCGCGCAGGCGGACTTTGTGCTTTTGTTGCAGCGAGTTCACTCGCCTCTTCCAACCCTCCAACCTTGTCATTCCACCGCATTGTAAGTTATTTTACCACCCGCTCCGCCGCCCTCCGCAGTCCTTTTTCCCGCAGCGCTTCGATGCACCCGTTCCCCCTGGCACAGATCCCGGTTTCGGAAGACGCCGACGCGCTGCGCGCGGCGCTGGAAGCCGAGCGCGCCGCGCGCATCCGCGCGGAAGAGGCGCTGCGGCATGCGGCCGGGGTGGAGGAGCTCGCGCGGCTGGGGAGCTGGGAGGAGTCGCAGGACGGCGCGGTCGCATGGTCCGCGGGGCTGCTGCGGGTGCACGGGCTGGACGCGGCGCCGGCCAGCTTCGACGAGCTCCTGGAGACCGTCCACCCCGACGACCGCCCGGGGCTCGCGCAGGCGCGCGAACGACTGCTGGAGGACGAGGAGCCGTTCCGCATCGTCTACCGCACCATCCCTGCGGAAGGCGAAGTGCGCTGGGTGGAAGGAAGGGCGCGCGTCGTTCGCGACGGCGCGGGGAAGCGCATCGTGGGGACGTGCCAGGACGTGACGGAGCGCCACCTGGCCGAGCACGCCCTGCGCGAGCGCGACCGCATGCTGGACGAGGTGGAAGAGCTGGCCCAGCTCGGCACCTGGGAATGGAACCTCTCCACCGACGAGATCCGCTGGTCGCCGGAGCAGCTCCGCATCCACGGGATGACCGAGGGCGCGGGAACGCAGACCTTCGCCGAGTTCCTGTCGCGCGTGCACCCGGACGACCAGGGGCGCGTGATGCAGGAGTGCGAGCGGCTGATCGCCACCGGCGAGTCGTTCACCATCCCCTACCGCGTGGTGCGCCCCGACGGCACCCTGCGCGAGATGCAGGCGATGGGGAAGCTCCTTCCCGACGCCACGGGGCAGCAGGTGCGGATGGTGGGGACGGCGCAGGACGTCACCGAGCGCAACCGCGCCGACCGCGCGCTGCGCGCCTCCGAAGCCCGCTTCCGCGACCTCTTCGAGCAGTTCCCGCACTCGGTGCAGATCCTTTCGCCCGAGGGGAGGACGCTGCAGGTGAATCCTGCGTTCGACCGGCTGTGGGGGCTCCCCATGGAGGAGCTGGCCGGCTACAACCCGCTGGAAGACCCTCGGATGGAGCCGATTCGCGACCTCCTGCGCCGCGGCTTCGCGGGAGAGCGCGTCACCCTTCCCGAAGTGGAGTTCGACACGCGCGGCATGCACGCGGAGGTGGGCGGGCAGCCGTGGCCGCGCTGGATCCGCTCCTTCGTCTTCGCCGTGCGCGACGACGCGGGCGCGGTGCGCGAGGTGGTGCTGGTGCACGAGGACGTCACCGAGCAGCGCCGCGCCGAGGAAGCGCTGCGCACCAGCGAGGAGAGCTACCGCACCATCTTCGACAGCTCGTCCGACGCGATCTTCGTGTCCGATCCCGCCACGGGAACGGTGGTGGACGCGAACCGCGCGGCGTGCACCATGGCCGACGCCACCATCGAGGAGCTGCGGACGGACGCCGGCGCCGTCATCTGGAACGGCCCCGCGCCCTACACCGCCGAGCGGGCGCAGGAAACGATGCGCCTGGCCGCCGAGGGGGTGCCGCAACGCTTCGAGTGGCTCTCCATCCACCCGCGCACCGGGGCGGAGATCTGGGGCGAGGTCAGCCTTCAGCGCGTCACGCTGGACGGCGAGCTGCGCATCCTGGCGCTGGTGCGCGACATCGGCGAGCGGAAGCGGGCGGAACAGGCGCTGCGCGCGTCGGAGCAGAGCTACCGCGCCCTCTTCGAGCTCTCCAACGACCCCATCTACGTGCACGAGGTGGAGACGGGGGCCATCCTGGACGCCAACCGCAAGGCGTGCGAGGCGGCGGGGCTGGAGTCGGTGGAGGAGCTCCGCGAGCGCGGGATGGCGCTGATCGCGGGGGGCGAGCCGCCCTTCACCACCGAGCGCGCGCTGGAGTACGTGAAGCGCGCGGCCGCCGGCGAGCCGCAGCGCTTCGAGTGGCGCAACGACCTGGCGGACGGAAGGCAGATCTGGTCCGAGATCTCCCTCAACCGCGTGACCATCGGTGGCGAGGACCGGCTGCTGGCGACCGCGCGCGACATTACCGAGCGCAAGCGCGCCGAGCAGGCGCTGCGCGACAGCGAGCGCAGCTACCGCACCATCTTCGACTGGACCGCCGCCGCCCTCTGGGTGCACGACCTGGAGACGGGCGAGTTCCTGGACGTCAACCAGACGGCGTGCGCGCTGCACGGCTACACGCCGGAGGAGATCAAGGCGCTGGGCGTGGCGGGGCTGAGCTGGGGCGAGCCGCCGTACACCGTCGAAAACGCGATGCAGTACCTGAAGCTCGCCGTCGCGGGCGAGCCGCAGCGCTTCGAGTGGCTGGGCAGGCACAAGGACGGCTCCCCGGTGTGGGCCGAGATCACGCTGCGCCGCGTCACCATCAACGGCGAAGACCGGCTGCTGGCCACCGGCCGCAACACCAACGAGTGGAAGGCCGCCGAGCGCGCCCTTCGCGCCAGCGAGGAAAGCTACCGCACCATCTTCGACTCCACCGCCGCGGCCATCTGGGTGCACGATCTGGCCACCGGCGAGCTGCGCGAGGTCAACCAGGCCGCCTGCGAGCTGTACGGCTACACGGCGGACGAGCAGAAGGAGATCGGGCTGGACGGGCTGACGTGGGGCGAGGCGCCGTACACCGTGGACGAGCTGCACCGCATCTTCGGGCTGGCGCGGGCGGGAGAGCCGCAGCGCTTCGTCTGGCTCGGCCGCCACAAGGAGGGCGGCGAGGTGTGGGCCGAGGTGCAGGCGCGGCGCGTGAGCGGCGCGGACGGCGACCGGCTGCTGGTGACGGCGCGCGGGATGAACGAGTGGCGCGCCGCCGCCGACGCCCTGCGCCGCGCCAACGAGGAGCTGGAGCAGCGCGTGGCCGCCCGCACCGCCGAGCTGGCGCAGACCAACATCGCGCTGGAGGAGGAGGTCGCCGAGCACGAGTCC
>DASVTZ010000179.1 GCA_036387335.1 Longimicrobium sp. | reverse complement strand
GCGCGGATTTCCTCCAGCGTCTGCGTTCTCGCCTTCACGATTCGCTGCAGCCGGCCGGCGGACTGGGCGCTGGAGTAGCGCATCAGCTCCTCGTACGTGATGCCCGACCGCTGTTCCGTGTGCAGGAGCGTGGCGTACTGGCGCGTCCAATCCTCCACCAGCGGCTTGAGCTCTCCCAGGCGGTCCAGAAAAGCCCGGTATGCACGGTTTCCATGCTCCACCACCAGCCTGCTGATGAGATGCACGCCGAACGCCACGTGGCGCGACTCGTCGCGGCGCAGGAGAGCGATGGCTTGCCGCATCCCCGGCATGATGCGGTCGTGCCCGAGGATGCGTTCGAAGAGGAAGTATCCCGTCTCGGCCATCATCCCTTCCACCACGATGTTGTACGTGGCGGCCGCGCGCACCTGCGCCTCCGGCGACGGGTCGTGGTCCAGCCGGTGGAGCGCCTCGGGGAGCTCCACGGTGAGGATGCGGCGGTAGCTGGGGTGCAGGTAGCCCGAAAGGTCGCCCCGGTCCCCGGTGACCTCCGCGAAGAACCGGTCGAAGACGTCCACGTGCTTCGCCTCCTCCCAGAGAAAGGAGGTGAGGTACATCTCCTCTTCGATCCTCCCTTCCGCCGCGATCACGCGCAGCAGGGGGAGGAGGTCCAGCGTGACCGCTTCCTCCCCCGCGTGAAAGAGGGCGCAGAGTTGAAGGATCCTCTCCTGCCGCGGCCGGTCGAGAACGAGCCAGTCGCGCCGGTCCTGGCTGAAGTCCAGCTCCTCGGGGTTCCACACGCCGTACACCTTGGCCTTCTGCCACAGCCTCATGGGGAACGAGGCGCGGTCGAGTCGTTTCGCGGTCGGCATCTGCCAGTTCAATCCGTCGTGCAGGCGAGCCCGGTGTCGTGGGCACCGCCTGTCGTGTTGGAAGGTATGCTGCTCCAGCCTGTGTGGAGCTCACCCGGGAAGGGCGGATGATCCTGAGAGCGGGCGTCGGAATCGTCGGAAGGCTGTTCTGTTTCACGATGCGGGCCGTGCCGTCGCGGTACAGGTTTGCGACGACGCGGCGAGTCGCGGGGGTGTTCACTCCCCTGCTGTTCAACCGCGCGCTGCGAAGGTGGGTGAAGAAGGCGACGGTGCTGGAAACGGATCAGGACTACGTACTGTCCCAACTCGTCGCGCTGCTCAAGAATTCCCGCACCAAGCTGGACGTGCCCCTCGCCATCGACGGGCTGGAACACCTCGACGCGGCGGTCTCAGCCGGGCGCGGCGTCCTGCTGACGGGCCCCCATACCTTTCTGAGCATCGTCGCCATACGCCACCTTCACAACCTCGGGTACGACGTGGCCACGGTGAGCCGATACCCGTATCGGCTCCCGGCGGGGGAAGTTTCGGCGGTGCCACGCATCCCGCTCACCCCGATGTTCCTGCGCGCCGTTCGCGATGCATGGAGCCAGGGTAAGATCGTCTTCACCATGACCGACCGCAGAGATGCGCTCGACGGGAAGACCGTATCCTTTGAGATCGCCGGAGGTACGGTCCACTTCACCGATGGGCTGCTGCGTTCCGCCGCCCGGCGCAACGCGGTTACCCTCTTTCTGGCGTCGCGGACCGTGGATGGCAAGGTCGTGGCGAGGATCATGAACCCCGCGGATGGGCGTTCCGGCGAAGCGGGCCTGCAGGCGTTCGTCGAGTGCGTCCGGGAATACGCGGAGTCGCTCCGGGTTGATCCGCACGACGTGGATCGCACGTGAGACATCCAACCGGCCGTCGTCTGGCCGAGGCGTTGTTCGGGCACGCCATGCGCGCACTCCCCCGCCGGTACCGGTTCCGCGCTGCCCGCGCGATGGCGTTCGCCGTGCCGCGGCGTGTGGTGCCGGCCGGCGTCTGGAAGTGCGCCGTCGAGCCGGCGCGTGACCTGATCCTGTGGCACGGCCTCCAGATACTGGACCGTTGCGGACTCGCGTACGACCTCCGCATCCACGTTCCGGGGCTCGCGCAGTTGGACGAGGCGGTCGCCGCCGGGAGGGGGGTGCTCCTCGCCGGACCGCACACCAGACTCAGCCAGATCGCCGTGCGCCACCTCCGCGGGGCGGGCTACGACGTCGTGGCGGTCTCGTCGCCCGGATCCGTGCCAAGGCCGCCGCGGGGGGTCCCCCACATTCATGTGTCGCCGCACTTCCTCGTCGCCGTGCGCGAGGCCCTGGTCCAGGGGCGAGTGGTGTTCGCGCAGATCGACCATGAGGCCGCGATTCCGGGGCGAACCGTGGAAGTCCACACGGGCATGGGGAAGCTGAACGTGTCGGACGCGCTCCTTCGGCTGGCGTCCCGCTGCCAGGCCCGCACGCTCTTCATCGCGTCGCGCGGCACCTCCGATGGCTTCGAGTGCACCATCGTCTCGCCCGCCGCGGAGTCCGGCAGCCGGCCGGACCCTGTGGGCCTGGACGATTTCTGCCGGTTCCTGCAGGGGCACGTCCACGCCCTTCAGGGAGTACGCACCGCGGCGCATCGGGAGCACGCGCGGGCCCATTGACCCGGCACCTTAAACATTGACGCACGCGAAAAGCCGCCTCCTTCGGGGGCGGCTTTCGTGCTCCGTGGCTCGTGAGCTGGCGGTTCAAATCCGGAGTTCCAATCAGAAGGGCGGCGGAACCCCCACGGTAGGACGGGGCCGACGGCGTGGAGGCCCGCGAGCCGAGAGCCACGGATCACGCACCTCGCGAGATCGCTTTGGCGAAGTGTTTCGTTTCCGCGACTAGGTCGGGGTGATGCGCTGTAGCAGGCGCATCAGCGGCGTGTACTGGCAGTTGCGGCGTGCCTCGGCCGCCTTCGCCCTCGCATCGTCAGAAAGCGCTCCCGGGCCGAGCATCCTCTGGACGACCCGCGCGAACTTCCATGCCTCCGCGCGGCTGCCGATGGCGTGGAGCTTCTGGAAGTGCTCCTCGACCTTCTCCAAGTCGGAGGAGGTGGCCTCGCCGCGGGCAACGCGGTCACGCAGCGCCATCGTCCGCGCAGTGATGTAGCCGAGCTGGCCATAGCTGGGGCCTGCCTCCACGATCTGCATCGGGCCGATGTACACCTGGTCCCAAGGGACACCGTACCGGCCTGCCCAGAGGCGCATCTGTGCCAGGAACAGCCATCCACCCCTCCCCGCGGCGGGCCCCGCCACGCTCTTCAGATCGCGAAGCGCGACCGCGCGCATCCGCCGAACGCCAGGTTTGCCCGGGATGCGGGAAAGAATCTGAAAGAGATGCCGGCGGAACGTGAGCCGCAGCACCGCCGCATTCATGGCGGCCTGCGACCTGTGCGGCTCTGGCCCCTCACTCGCGATTCGCTCCACCTGCCGGATGACGCGCCGGGCCTGGATGAACCGCCCGGCGCAGCGGTTCGCCTCCGCCAGTCCATGGAGCGCGCCGATCAGCGCTCCGGTTTCTCCGTGGCGGCCGAGCACGTCCGCGCTCGCCCGGTATTCTTCGGCCGCGTCCAGGTAGTGACCCATGGCGAAGATGGCGCGCGCATGCTCCTGCCGCGCCTCCGCCCGCTCCACGTCGCTCCCGGCGCTGGCGAGCAGTCGTTGCGCGGAGGCGGCGGCTTCTTGACCACACCCGATCTCACCGAAGAGACGCGTGCGCCACAGCTCCACCTCACGCGGCGTGAGCGCGTCGAAGATCTTGTCGATCACCGTGGGCGGCGCACCGCTGAGTAGCGCCCTCGAGAAGGCACCCAGCTCCGTCACCAGCCGCCGCACGTCGCCTACCAGCACGGTCGCGCCCGTTCGGTCGATCACCGCGCGGGAGTTGGCGTTGAGGTCCGTTTCGCGGAGGGTGAGCCATACCACGCGAGAGGCGCCCATCCTGGCCAGCTCGGGGCAGATCTCGAAATCCATCCCCGAGTAGCCGGCCACCAGCAGCGGCCGGTCCCTCACCAGCGCTCCCAGGAGCTCACGCTTCCACGCGGGCAACTCCGCCTCGTCCCGCAGGCGGAATACGATCGTACGGCGAACGTGCGGCCGCGCGCAGCCGTGGATCTTGAACAGCACGTGCGGCTCGTTGCCGCGCAGCCTCCGCGCCTCGTTCCGCCTACGCACGTAGGCAACATCCAGTGCGGGGCAGCACGTCTCGAACGCGTTCTCCAGCCCCGTGTCGTAATTTGTAGTGACGATGTGCCGGACGACGCCCGCTTCGGTGAGCCGCGCGAACGCGGTGTGCACGTCGTTCGGCGGCGTGTCGCGCAACGCGAGTGACAGCTCGCGCCGCACCACTTCCGGCGCGGGGCACCGTTCCATGATGTGCTCGAATGCGGTCTCCCAGAGCACATCCTTCAACGTGTCCGCATTCGCGGATTTCTCGACGAGGCGCGCGCTGATGGCTTCGCCGAACTTGCCGCCCGTTGGGATGCCGCTCGGCTCGAAGGCCGAGATCGCGCTACCGACAAGCACGGTTATCTCGCCAGCGGCGCGCAACTCGGCCGCGACCTGACGCCCTTCATCCGAATTGACGTCAATGAGATTAATCGATGCAGCCATGATCGAAAACGCGAAGGAGTGTGCCGATGATGCCAATCAATCTAAGCCATCAGCGTGCCCCGGGGAGATGGTGTAGCTTTGCCCGAGCAATGCGAGGGGTCGGAGGTTCGACCCCACCTACGTGTATCGAAAAGCCGCCTCCTCTCGGGGGCGGCTTTCGTGCTCTGGGCCTGACGCATCCCCGCTCAGAAGGGCGATGGAACTCCCACGGTGGGGCGGGGGATGCGCCGCGGCACGCGCACCGTCCGCCGGGGGAGGCGCGACCATTGGGCGGGAGTCAGAATGGAGCGCGTGGTCGCGGCTCCGGATTCCAGCAGGGCCCGCGCGTCCGCGAGGAGCTGATCCGTGTTCCGCTCGCGCGGCGATGCCGACCTCGGCTGCGAGAGCGCGATGGCCAGGGCCTCGGTGGCCGCTTCGATGTGAACCGCGAGCGAGTCGGCGGCCCGCCGCAGCTCGGACGTCTGCGCTTCGGTGAGGCCGAGGCGCAGCGAGTCGGCGGCGGCGAGCACCAGCGCGGGGACGTTCCGCAGGTGCGCGGAAAAGTGGGTGCGAAGCTCGGCGGGGCGCCTGGACGCGTCCATGGACACCATCAGGCGAGACAGAGGCTGTCTGGACGGGTCCGAGCCCAGTGAAATACGCGCCTGGATACGCAGCGTGAACGGCACGCGCCCCTCTCCCGTTTCGCCGGCGGGCGAGCCGAACTGGGGATTGACCTCGTAGCGGAAGCGCTGCGCCGCCGGATCGAACCCACGGACCCGCAGCAGCACAGGGTCCGGGTAGTCGAAACGCCCCGGCCCCCAGCCCCGGGGTTCGGAACCGTTCAGCAGGTAGTCCAGCCCGCCGATGACGTTCTGGGCCGTGATGTTGATGGAGAGACGGCGATCGCGCGTGCCCAGGGGCAGGACGTTCATCTGCGCATCGAGCGAGGCGGTCCACGGGGTGCGGCAGCTGTTCCGTGCAGCCACCCTCCCCGTCTGCCGGAGCAGGCACGAGCGGATGCTCCCCGGCACGCGGCCGATAAGCTCCCCCATCTCGCGGGCGAGTTCGGGCGACGAAGCGCTGTCGAACACGAATGCCCGGTCGTTTGCAACGCCATCGCCGCTGATGTCGCCGTCCACCATCGGCGAAAAAGGTGCACCCGAAAGGAGGTACCCCACCAGTGTGAACTGGAGCCTGGGCCTGAAGTAGCTGGACGCCCGCAGCGACGCGGCGTGCCGCTGCTCGTAGTCGCGCGGGCCCCACTCCGCGCGCGAGGGGTCGCCCGCGGTGCTGGAGAGCGCGCCCCCGGGTGCACTGAACCCGGACGCCTGGTCTTCCGAGCGGGTGTAGGCGTACGAACCCGCGACGTATCCCTTTCTCAGCTGCCAGGTACCATCGAGCACGAACTGCCCGGTGCGAGTGCGGCCTCGCGACGACACCTGCCGGACGATGCCGTAACCCGCATGGCGGCGGGAGTCCTGCAAGGTGAGGCTTCCCGTCCCCGGGTCGATGGCCCCCCCTGAAACGTACACCGGTCGCCCACCCTCGTTGGCGAGCCGGAACTTCGGTGCGCCATCGAGGTTTGCGTCGGTCGCCAGGGCGCCGCCGGTGCCCCAGGCGAAGGAAGCGTCCGCCGCCAGGTAGACTTTCTCGCTTCCCCAGGTGGCGTCGAGCGAGGCCCGCCGCACCCGCGGCGCGGAGTACCCGGCGGAAAACGCCGCGATCGTGGGGGCTCGGGTGGAGAAGAGGCCCGAGCCGTCCGCGCAGACCTCAGGGATCGTGGACGGGTCGACGGAGTAGCTGCTCCAGTCGGCTCCCGGTACCGCCGACCCCACGCAGACGAGCTCGCGGCCGGCTCCGTCCCTGCCCGTCTGGCCGAGCAGCGACCCCAGCGACAGCAGTGGGGGCGAGCCGCGGAACTCCCCCACACCCCCGTGGAGGCTGACGAACGGTGAGTGCCGGTAGCGGAACCCCGCGCGCGGGCTCACACCCCACTCCGGCGCGATCCGCCCCGTCCGCAATCCGAAGAGCGAATCCGCTACCGCGTCGCCGCCGTGGCGAGGCGGGTACCAGCGCCGCTCCCCCCGCACGCCCATCACGATGCTGAAGTCGTCGCGGACCTTCCACGTGTCGCCCGCAAAGAGCGCGGCATTGCGGGTGGCCGCCTCGCGCCGCGTATCCGTCAGCGAGCGCGTGAACGAGATCGCACGCCCCGCGGCCAGCTCCTCCAGGCTCGCAAAGGTAAAGCTTCCGCTGCGGTTCGCCCCGCCCGTGGAGGAAACCTCTTCCGCCGTGTACGTGGCGCCCACCTGTAAAAGGTGAGCGCCGTCACCCGCGCTCACGACCAGGCGGTCCCCGGCTTCCAGCGACGACCGCTCAGAGCTTGTTCCGCCCAGCGAGCTTCCGCCGAACCGGAAGCTCACGCTGGACGCCTGCCCCAGCGGCGTGCCCGCCCCCACGCGCACGCTCCCTGACGGGCCTGGCGAGCCCGCGTTAACCTCCGTGCTCCCGGCCGAGCCGTACACCCGGAACTGGTTCTGGACCGCACCGTACCTCGAGATCGCCTGGAGGAGCGCTCCGGCTCCCGAGGTGCGGAGCTCGGCGCTCCGCGCGAACGCGAACGGAGAAGCGCCTATACCGCTGGTGCGGTTATCGCGGCCGTCCACCCGCGCCATGAACGCGTGCCGGGTGCCGGGAAGGTAGTCGAACCGCGCGATCCCGCTGGAAGAGGTGTTCTGCAGGCTCGCGACCGGCGGTCGCGTCTCCAGGCCGAGCCCGCTCAGCACCGCCGAGAGCCGCTCCAGCGAATCGGCGGCAACGAAGGAGCTGCCGCCAAGCACGCCCGGCGAGGCGTCGCGCGACGAGACCTCCGCGGCGCCATACACGAAGAGGCGGCCCGGCACGATCGGCCCGCCACCCCCGGCGCTCAGCTTACGCACGCTGTACTTGTCGCCCATGCTGCCGGCCGCGTCGCCGTCGAACTGGAGCCGCGGATCGACGACCGCCACGCTGAGCGAGCCGCCCCACAGGTTGGTGCCGCTGCGCGTTGTGGCCGCGATCTCGCCGCCGGTGAATTGCCCCCGCGATACGTCGTATGGGTGGGTGATCACCCCAGAGGCGGCCACTGCTTCCGCCGGCACGGAGCTCGATCCATACCCCGCTCCGTCCAGCGTCGTGCGGTTCTGTGACGCGGGCTGGCCCCCGATGGAGACACCTCGTCCCGATTCTCCGCCGCTGGGGAGAACACCGGGCGCCAGCGCCGCGGAGGCCAGGAGGTCACCCGCTTCGATCGGGAAGAGCTCGTTCGAGAATGCCAGGTTCGTCGTGGCGTTTTCACCCGGCGCCCTTTCCTGGGCTGGCGGGGTGGGGACGCGGCGCGCCGCCCTCGCGACGACTTCAGGCAGCGCGACGGCCTCTGAAGAGAGCGGAGTCAGGGAGATGTCCTGGGTCAGCGACCGCACGCCCGCTGGATGCGAAACCAGCAGAGTGGCGGAGACGAACCCCATGCGACTGGCGGCCAGCACGTACTCGCCCCCCGCGGCGGGCAGGCTCAGCTCGTACCTTCCATCGGCGCCGCTCACCGCCCGGAGCTCGCGCCCGCCAACGGTGTCCTCCGCGACCGTGAGCTCCACGATCGCCCCTGAGATTGGCGACTGCCGCGGGTCCAGCACCCTTCCGGACAATCTCGCTCCTCCGGGGGTCTGCCCGTGGGCCTGAGCGGTGAACATTACGGAGCACACCAGGGCGAGGACCGCCGAGAGCCGGCGTGCCGCGAGCCAGAGTGCCTTGAGTCGAAGATGTTCAGCCACGGGAGGTCTCAGAGCCCAAAGCGCCAGAGAATGAGGGAACTTACGGATGTGGAAGGTTTTGGTCCCTCCCATCTGTACGGCGGTGGAACGTAGATGTACGGCGGCATCTGACATCGAGCTACGGCACAGGCGACGCTGGTCCGCCTCACCGCCAAACGTTTCCTATACTAATGCACCGCATGCGCCGCGGCAACGCTGTTATCGTCCCCGTAGACAGCCCGGCGATTTTCGTCCGACCTCCATCATTTACCATTGAGCCGCGTGCCGGGGCGCCGTACCGCGCGTGAACATAGATGTACGGCGATGTACGGCGTGAACAAAGTGGGTTCGTAAGTGCCAAAATAAAGTTCTTGACGTCCGGGCCATCCATTTTGTATACTATTTTGACAGTCCCGATCGCGGGAACTGTGTTGTCCCTCCAGAACTTTCAGTGGGTGGAGAGAGTATCATGAAGAAGTTTCGGATGATCATGGGTGTGCTGACGGTGGGAATGGGCGCCAACCTGCTTGCCGAACCGGCGGCAGCGGTTGCGGCCGAGTCGCGGATGGCGTGTTCGGAACTCGTAAACGGCCTGTGCCAGGAATACTGCTGGAGCCAGGGTTACACCCGTTGCGTGGTGCACTACGAGGATCGTCCGAACTGCGTGTTCCACGTCGACGAGTGCCTGCCTTGAAGTAGCGCCGGCGGGGTGCCGGGCAGTGTCTGGCACCTCCCGGAGCCCCCATCCCGAGGGACCCCTCTCGACGCCCGTCAGAGCCAAGAATGCGAGACAAGTTGTCAGCGATCGGCACCGGAGTACTCACGCTCTGCGCCGTGACCCTTACTGGACTAACCATACGGCGCGAGTTCTTCACCGAGCGGCCCGCGGCCGCGGCTGCGCAGACGAGCACCGTCCGCGAATGGAAGTCGTATGCGGAGTCAGGGCAGAGGCTCGGGCCGGCGAACGCCACGGTGACCATCGTGGAGTTCTCGGACTTCCAGTGTCCCGCCTGCCGTGCCGCGGCCGAGACGTTGCGAAGGGTCCGCCAGCGGTATCCTCAGCAGGTCGCGGTGCTGTACCGCCACGCGCCCATCCCGTCGCACGAGCACGCGGCCGACGCGGCGCGCGCCAGCCAGTGCGCGGCCCGGCAGGGACGATTCGAGGCCTACCACGACGTTCTATTCGCGAACCAGAAGTCGATTGGGCAGCTCTCCTGGGCGGCGTTCGCGGATTCCGCGAGCGTCGCTGACGGAGATGCGTTCGACTCCTGCATGTCCAGCACCGCGCCCAAGTCGGAGGTGGAGAACGATCGGAGTGCCGCGCAGCGCCTGGGCGTGAACGCGACGCCCACGTTTCTCGTCAACAATCAACTTGTTGTCGGAGCGCCGAGCGAGGAAGAGCTCGTGGCGATGATCGAGAAGACGCTTCGTGGCGCATCTCGTGCACGTTGACCCGTCAGGTGTACCCCTGGATTTGCTCAGCCCTGAACTTGAGACAAGTAGAATGAAAGCATCGGTGTACCTCAGTGCGGCCCTGCTCGTCACTGCGTCGGCTTCGCTTCATGCGCAGGACCGGGCCGCTCCCAAGGGAGCCACGCAGGAAGAGGTGTTGCGCGTGCCCGCGGGATCAGTACGCCGCCCGCCCGCGACCATGGGGCTGGGACTGCGTGTGAGGCCCCAGCCGCTCGCGACCGGCGGCTTCCGTTGGGCGGACTACCCACTGGTGCATGAGGTGTATGCAGGTAGCCCTGCGGCGCGCCTCGGCATCCGTTCCGGCGACCAGGTCCTTTCGGCCAACGGCGTGGACGCGCGCGAGCCGAGTGCCACGCGCATCACGCACGTAGGCCAGCGCTTCGCCCTCCGCATCCGGCGCGGTAGCCAGGTGCGCGACTACACCATCGTCACCGTTCCCAATCCGCCGGCGCGCTGACCTGGCTGGATGAACGAGGCCCCCGCGATACCGGATCGCGAGGGCTTCTGCATTCGACAGGCAGTTCGGAGGACGAGCGCCCAAAACCGCGAAAAGCCGCCTCCTTGCGGGAGGCGGCTTTCGTGCGCCGCGAACCGGCGCCGCCAAAGTCGTTTTGGCCTGGCGTCAGAACCCGAGGGGCTCCAGCAACTCGATCAGGTGCGGTTCCTCAATGGGGACGATGCGCACCTCCTGGCCCGCAGCGAGCCGGGTCTGCTCCAGAAATCCCTGTAGGCTGTGCCGCTCGTCCGACCAGTCCTCCCGGACCTTCGCATCCGGCTTCTTCGCCTGCTTCTTTCGCTCCTTCGCCTGCGCCGCCTGCCAATCCTTCTTCCGCTCCGCGTCGATCTCCTCCACCGGGTAGGTCAGGTGCACCACCAGCGGCTCGTCGCCGCGCGCGCGGAACAGCATCTCCAGCGCTTCCCGCTCCGGGTTGCCGTGCTCGCCGTTACCGGAAAACACGTAGTGGTGGGCGATGATCCGCTCAAAGAAATCATCATCCAGGTTGTTGGCGCTGCCGTGGTGCGGAACCTTGAGCACGTCCACCTCCATTGTCCCGCCCGGCTGCAGCAGCCCCAGCATCTCGAGACCCTCGAGAACCTTGTCTCCTCGCGCATCGCCGGTCATCAGCATCCGCTTGCCCTCGGTTTCGGCGAGCACGACGATGCTGGAAAGGTTCGCCACCGACTCGTCCACGTACGCCGCCAGCGCCGATTCGGGCGATTTTCCCTCGCGCTCCAGCTGCTTCAGCCACTCCACGTGCTTCTCGTGGAGCTCGGCGAGCTCGGCGTGCAGCGGGCCGACGACGGTGAGCGTGAGTCCGCCCCCGACGTCGATGGTGCCGGCGCCTTCCCGCGCCAGAATGAGCTTTCCGCCGAAGTCCGGATTGGAGGGGTACCCGAGCGCCTCCGCGTCCAGCCGCAGGCGAAAGCCCTGCGCGATGCTGGCGAGCACCTTGAGCCCGCTGAGCACGACCTCGGACTCCGCGTCCGACTCCATCTCCACCGCCAGCAGAGCATCGTCGGACAGCGTCGCGCCCCCCGCCGAGGCCTCGCCGAACTTGGTCGTGAACGTCGACGTCAGTTCGTCGGGCGTGTGGTCGATGATGGCGTCGAAGCTGTTGTGCCAGAAGCTCATCACGCTCAGCAACCGGGGCTCCTGCGCATTCTTGCGGTCGATCTCCTCCTTGGTCAGATCCAGGATGCCGCGGATGTGATCGTCGTCCACGTGGCTCACCATCAGCAGATCGACGGGCAACTGCTCGCCGTCGCCCACGCCTCGCGCGTTCCTGATCTCCAGCAGCCGCGGCTTCAGGTGCGGCTCGTACACGCCCGCGGGACCGCCGTCGATCACGGCCAGCGCGGGCTCATCGGCCGTGCCATAGTGCAGCAGCATGCAGTCGCCCTTGCGGGCCCGGCGCACGTCCAGGGTAAAGATCATGTCGATCGCCTCGGGTGGTTTACGCTACACGCTCTGGAAAGCCCGCAGCACGTCCAGCATCCCGTTCCCCTGGAACCCGCGCTCGCGCCCCAGGTCGGTGGCGCTGGAACAGAGGATGGTCTTGATGCGGCGCGGCTGCCCGATGAACTCCGAGTAGCGCGCCATCAGCATCGCCGCCGCCCCGCTCACGTGCGGCGCCGCCATACTGGTTCCGTCCAGGTCGTCCCACCCCTGGCGGAACGGCCCGCGGATGCGCTCGCCGGGTGCCACCAGATCCGGCTTGGAGCGGCCGTCGCCGGTGGGGCCGCGGCTGGAGAAGAAGCTCACCCCGTAGGTGTGCGGCGCATGCCGGTGCGTGGCCCCCACGGTGATCACCGCGTCGGCGTTCCCGGGGTCGGTGATGCTGTACGCCGCGTATCCTTCGTACGACCCGTTGCCGGTCTCGAAGCTCTGGTAGCCGTTGTTGCCGGCGGCGGCCACCACCACCACGCCGCTCTCCACCAGGCGCTCGCACTCCATGCAGATGGGAGTGCGCCCGCACGCGTAGTTGCGCACGTTGTGGGGAATGGAAAGGCTCAGGTTGGCGCCATGGACGGTGGTGTGGTCGGTACGGGCGTTCAGAAAGCGGATGAACTGCAGCGCGGCGATGATCGCGAACTCCGTCTGCTTCAGGTCCGGCGCGAGCACCCGAAAGTCGTACAGCTGGATGTCCGGGCACATCCCGTCCACCGCGTCGGGGTCAGGCGCACGCGTCACCGCCGCGACGGCCTGCGCGGTGCCGGTCCCCTCTCCCAAGGTGGCGGGCGGAGCGGCGCTGGCGGACTTGTCGGAGGGGGGCTTCCTGCCGCCGATGATCCCCGCCACGTGCGTGCCGTGGTCGCTGGGAGGGCGGTGGTCCGTCTTGATCTCGACGAACCGCTGCACCAGCTCCCACTGGATCGACCGACTGTTCCTGGCGTCCTCCGCCAGCCGCTTGAGCGCGTCGAGTGCCGCCTCTTCGCTTTCGGGAGGGTTCTTCAGGTGTGCGGGGAGCAAGTCCTTCAGCCTCTCGGCGCGCACGTCCTCCCTGAAATTGTCCAGGCTGACGATCTTGCGGATGTTCGCGAAGTCGAAGCTCTGCTGTACGCGGGTTGTTCCGCCCGCGTCCTGGAACGCGACATGGTCACCCTGGATACCGGAGTCGAGCACCGCCCACGCGATCTTGTTGCACTCCACGCCGAACAGGCGCCGCGCCGCGTCTGCCTTCACGGCGGGGACGGAGCGCTCCAGCGCCGGCGTGGCGGCCCGATTGAGCGACACCTGATAGACGAGCTTCGACTTCTTCTTGTCGGGCTTCTCCTCCGTGAGCCTCTCCAGCAGGGCGACCACCTTCTCCCTGACTTCTTTCTCCTCCACCCCTTCCAGTGCCCTGGTGAGGCCACCCTCCGGCTCGCCGCCCTTCCGGGGCAGCGGGTCAGGGGCGTCGGCGGCCCACAGCATCAGCCCGGCCAGCGCGAGAAAGCGGTCCAGCGCGGGGAGCAGGTCTTCGTCCAGCGTGCCCTCGAAGCTGTTGTCTCGCGCCTGCGCAAGGATGGCCGCCACGATTCGCTCCTGGCGGTGGCTCGCCTCCTCGGCGGCGCCGGGGGGGTGTTGCCGCGTCACGATGTGGTCGTGCAGCTGCTTCTGGATGCGGTCGCTGTGCCACCAGTCGGTCATCGGCACGATGACGTCCAGCACTTCGCTGAAATAGAGGCACGCGGCCACGATGCCGTGCAGCGGCGCGACTTCGGCCGAAGGCGCCTGGCCCCCGCGGCGCTCGATCTGCTCGTCGATCGCGACGGCCGCGTCGGGCGCCGTCGCTTCACGGGCCGGGGCGATCAGCAGCTCGACGGGCTTGCCGGGCTCGCTCGCGAACTTCTGCCAGACGTCTGCCAGGATGGGTGAGTCCTGCAGCTGGCGCCGGTCGTGGATGGAGCCCAGCAGGACGAAGTCGATCAGGGCGCGGGAGATGGGGACGGGCATCGAAGGGAAAAGCTGGGATTTGGGACTGAGGCTGGGGGCTGGTGCCGGGAGCCATGGCACGACCCCCCCAGCGGAGGACCTGCCTTTTAGATGGACACGGTCCCTGGGCTTCTCCGGAACCTGCCCCCGTAAGTAGCCAGACTTTCGCCTCAACCGCAAGGATTTCGCGGCGCACCATTCCGCTCGGCTCCGCCACGATCAGCTGGGCGATCGAACGATCGGCACTGTACCCAACCCGCCGGCGCGCTGGCCTGGTTGGATGAACGAGGCCCCCGCGATACCGGATCGCGGGGGCCTTGCCGCGTTCATCGGGCGGCGTAAAGCATCACGCAGAGGGCCCGGAGCGAACCGCGAGGCACAAAGAGCCCCCTCTCTTTTCTTTCCGTCTCCTCCGCGGCTCCGTGTGAGGCCGTTCGTTCAGACCGCCGGGATCGCCGCGACTTCGGCGGGGGCCATCTTCCCCAGGACGCGCTCCATCGCCATGGTGTGGCTGCACACGCGGTGGTGCGAGAAGTAGTCGCAGTCGCAGCGCCAGTGCCCGTCCGTGAACTCCACCTGGTGGTTCCCGTTGTTGCCGTCGATCGCCGCGCGGAGGCTCTCGAAGTGGATCCGCTCGGGCTCCGATGCGTACTGCTTGGCCTTCTGGATCTTGTTGATCATTCCGGAATCGAGCATCCCGACCTCCCTGGGTGGATGATACAGAAAACGCCTCGCAGCATGCAGGCTACGGGGCGTTCCGGATGGAGCGTCGTTGGGGCGCGGCTTCGTTGTGCGGATCGCAAATCTTCATGGACCCACCTCCTCCGGACCGCGACACGTGCGAAAGGGCGCGGCGATCCAGCCGCTCCCCTCCAGTCCAGCGCTCTGAAGCGAACGTAAGGCCGCCGCGCGGTACGCGCAACTCCCCCGTTCCGGCCTCCCGGCGCGCCGTCCGGTTCTTGCGATTTCCGCTCCTGTCAGGGGTCGGGCAGCATCATGGCGGGGTTCCGGTATCCTGTTGCGGGAACAACTCTTGCGTTCCCGGCGCATCCCATTCGCCAGAGCAGAACTTCGCGATCAGGAGGAACGATGTCGGGATTGAAGGAAGGGCACCAGCAGGGCGGCGGCGTCACCACGGGCAACACGCCCAAGGGGACCCAGGACGACAAGCCGAACACCCCCTCCACCTCGGGGACGAACCGCGACGCGGACACGTCCGGCGAGTCCAAGAACCAGGGCCACAGCCACCCCCGCCCCTCCGGCGCGGACTGATCGTGGGCGGTCGCAGGGCTGTTGGGCAGGAGGCCGGCGGCAGGTTGCGCCGGCCTTCTGCGTACTGTGGAGATCTTGTCGAAAACCGGCATTTTGCCGAAACCCGCACCTCCTCGCGGGGTATCAGGTGACGTAAAGGAGTCGCACACCTGAGCCCTGGAGGGGAGGATGACGCGTTCGCTGATCGACATCCCGCGCGCCGGCGGGGTGGACCTGTCGCGCCTGGAGCGCGGGGTGGGGCTGGAGGTGATGGGCGTGGGGCCGGGGCGGTACGCGGTGCGCGGCGGCAGCGAGCCGCACTGGGTGGACCTGCGCACGCCCAACCACCCCCGCTGCGACTGCGGCGACCACCTGTGGCGCGAGCAGATCTGCAAGCACATCCTCGCCGCGCTGCTGCGCGAGGGCGACGAGCGCGTGATCCGGGCGGTCGGGCAGCTCGTGACGGCGTTGCGGAGCGCCGCCGCCACCGCCAGGCGCGCCGCGTAGAGCCGCCCACCGGTTGCTGCGGGCGCACGGCACGCGGTAGATTCCGCCCCATGTCGAACTTCAACGCACTCCCCGGTTTCCGGGACTTCTTCCCCGACGACCTCGCCGTCCGCACGCACGTGATGCGCGCCTGGCGCGACGTGGCGCGCCGCTACGGCTTCCAGGAATACGACGGACCTCCGCTGGAGCCGCTCGAGCTGTACACCGAGAAGAGCGGCCCCGAGATCGTCCAGCAGCTCTACAACTTCACCGACAAGGGCGGCCGCGAGATCACGCTGCGCCCCGAGATGACGCCCACGCTGGCGCGGATGGCGGGCGCGCGCGCGGGCGGCTTCCGCAAGCCGATGAAGTGGTTCTCCGTTCCGCAGCTCTTCCGCTACGAGCGGCAGCAGCGCGGGAGGCTGCGCGAGCACTTCCAGCTCAACTTCGACATCATCGGCGAGGAGGACGTCGCCGCCGATGCCGAGCTGCTGGCCGCCGCAATCGACATCCTGCGCACGCTTGGGCTGACGGCGCAGGACTTCGTCGCGCGCGTCTCGGACCGGCGCCTGCTTCGCGCCCTGCTGCTGGACGCGGGCGTGCCCGAGGACCAGCTCACGCTCGCCTACAACATCGTCGACAAGCTGGAGCGCGACACCCCCGAGGCCATCGCCGCCCGCCTCACCGGCGAGGCGGGGGTGTCGGGCGAGGTGGCGGCGGCGGTGCTCGCCATCTTCCAGCACACCGACTTCGCGGCGGTCACGCAGGAGTACGGCGGACGCCCTGGAATCGCGCCGGAGCTGGAGCGGATGGAGCGCTACTTCGGCTTCCTGCGCGACATGGGGCTGGGCGACTTCGTGCGCTTCGACCTCACGGTGGTGCGCGGGCTGGCGTACTACACGGGGATCGTTTTCGAGCTGTTCGACACGCGCGGCGAGCTGCGCGCCATCTGCGGCGGCGGGCGCTACGACGACCTCCTGAAGCGCATCGCGGGGGTGGACCTTCCCGCCCTCGGCTTCGGCATGGGCGACGTGGTGCTGACGGAGCTCCTGCGCGACCGCAAGCTCCTTCCCGATCCCAAGCCGGTGCTGGACTTCTACCTGGCCGCGGCCGGGCCGGAGCAGCGCGGCGCCGTGCTCGCCCTGGCGCACCAGCTTCGCGACGCGGGGCACTCGGTGGAGTACTCGTTCGTGGAGGCGGGGCGCAACCGGCAGTTCAAGAACGCCTCCGCCCTCAACGCCCGCCGCGTCGCCTGGCTCGGCCCCGACGAAGCCGCCGCCGGCGAAGCCCTCGTGCGCGACACCGGCACCGGCGAGGAGCGCCGCATCCCCCTCGCCGAGCTCGCCCGACCGTGATGCCCGCGCCGGTCCGCTGGCATCGGATGGGCCGCCAATGTGGGCACGCCCGCAGCGACGAGGGGTAATGCTGGCAGAACGTCAGCAGTGTCTTGCCGTTAAGAGGTGACGAATGGCCACACAACTTCAAGCGATTACCGCCGACGAGTTCCTGGCGCTCCCCGATGACGGGACACGCCGTGAGCTGGTGGAAGGGGAAATCCGAGATATGGCACCCGCCGGAATCGAGCACAGCGTCGTGGCGGCGAACTTCGCGACGGAGCTGAACCACTACGTGCGCAAGAACAAGTTGGGCGTAGTGGGTACGGCCGACCCGACGTTCAGGCTCGCGAGCGACCCCGACACCATACGTGTTCCGGATCTCGCATTCATCCGACGCGAACGGATCGAACAGGCGGGCGGAGTCGGGAAAGGTTTCTGGAGAGGCGCGCCCGACCTGGCGGTTGAAGTCGTCTCGCCGAACGACCGGTACACCGAGGTCCGAAAGAAGGTGGGGGAGTACCTGATCGCGGGCACCTCCATGGTGGTCGTCGTAGACCCGGCTAACCGGTTCGTTACAGTCCATCGCCCCGGACGCATTCCGCTGGAGCTGGGCGAAGATGGAGTAATTGACGGTGAAGACGTGGTTCCCGGTTGGAAGCTGCCGGTGCGCGACATCTTCATCTGAACCGATTCAAACAGCCCGCAGCCGCTGGTCCCTTGCGACTATCTACCTTACCCCATGGCAGACGACAAGAAGCTGACGACGCAGGCGGAGGATTTCAGCGCCTGGTACAACGAGGTGGTGCTCAAGGCCGAGCTTGCGGACTACTCGCCCGTGCGCGGGTGCATGGTGATCCGCCCCTACGGCTACCGGCTGTGGGAGCTGATGCGCGACCGGCTCGACCAGCGCTTCAAGGAGACGGGGCACCAGAACGCCTACTTCCCGCTCTTCATCCCGCAGAGCTTCCTGGCGCGCGAGGCGGAGCACGTGGAAGGGTTCGCCAAGGAGGCGGCGATCGTCACCCACACGCGCCTCAAGGCCGTGGAGGGCGGCGGGCTGATCCCCGACCCGGACAGCAAGCTGGAGGAGCCGCTGATCGTGCGGCCCACGTCCGAGACCATCATCTACGAGATGTTCTCCAAGTGGGTGCAGAGCTACCGCGACCTGCCGCTCCTCTACAACCAGTGGGCGAACGTGGTGCGGTGGGAGATGAGGACGCGCCTCTTCCTGCGCACCACCGAGTTCCTGTGGCAGGAGGGGCACACCGCGCACGCCACGCACGACGAGGCGGAGGCCGAGGCCCTGCAGATGCTCGGCGTGTACCGCGAGTTCATGGAGGAGTACCTCGCCATGCCCGTGGTCGTGGGCCAGAAGAGCGAGTCCGAGCGGTTCGCGGGCGCGCTTCGCACCTACACGTGCGAGGCGATGATGCGCGACAACAAGGCGCTTCAGAACGGCACCTCGCACAACCTGGGGCAGAACTTCGCCAAGCAGTTCGAGCTCAAGTTCGCCACGGAAACCGGCGGCGAGGAGTTCGCCTGGAACACGTCGTGGGGCGTGAGCACGCGCATGGTGGGCGGCCTGGTGATGACGCATGGCGACGACGCGGGGCTGGTGATGCCGCCGCGCGTGGCGCCCATCCAGGTGGTCATCGTCCCCATCTACCGCAAGGACGAGGAGCGCGAGGTGGTGATGGCCAAGGCGCGCGAGCTGGCCGCCGCGCTGGCGCCCGCGCGCACGCACATCGACGACCGCGAGAAGATGACGCCGGGCGCCAAGTTCTTCGAGTGGGAGCTCAAGGGCGTCCCCTTCCGCATCGAGGTGGGACCCAAGGACATCGCCAAGGGCCAGGTGGTGCTCGCGCGCCGCGTGCTGGGCGAGGGCGAGGAGCGCAAGCAGTTCCTTCCCGAGGCGGAGGTGACGGGCTCGATGCAGCAGCGGCTGGAGGAGTACCACACCTTCCTCTTCGAGCGCGCCCGCGCCCGCCGCGAGGCCAACTCGCACCGCGGCGTGACCGACTACGAGCAGTTCCGCGGCATCGTGGAGGGCGAGGGCGGGTTCGTGTACGCCGGCTGGTGCGGCTCGGCGGATTGCGAGGCGCGGGTCAAGGACGAGACCAAGGCGACCATCCGCTGCCTGCCCTTCGAGGAGTTCCGCTCGCCCACCCCGCCCGCCGCGTGTCTCGCCTGCGGCGGCGAGGTGAAGCACGAAGCGATCTGGGCGCGGGCGTACTGAGGGGGCCCCCTCCCCCGCTCGTGACCTCGCGGCCCCTCCCCCAAAACTGCCTGGGGGAGGGGCGTTGGGCGTGCATCCGTGCCGGGCGCGGGCGGTGTCGCGCGGGCGGGCACGGGCAGCCACGTGGGGCGGCCCCTACGGGATTGGTGTGCGTGGACGGGCGTCGGGGTGGCCGGTATCGGCGTGCGGGGCGGGCGTCCGGGTGGCCGGTATCGGGGTGCGTGGGCGGGCATCCGGGTGGCGGCGGGCACGGGCGCGATGAATCGCCGATGAATCGCGCCCCTACGGCATCGGTGCGCCCCGCCCCCTCTCTCGATAACGGCGAGGGCGCAGCCCTCTCCTGTTATCGGGAGAGGGGGCAGCGAGGAACGAGCGGG
>DASVTZ010000178.1 GCA_036387335.1 Longimicrobium sp. | reverse complement strand
CTCGCGGCCCCTCCCCCCAAACCGCCTGGGGGAGGGGCGTTTCGTGTGCATTCGCGTGCGGTGTCATGGGGCGGCGCCGGGGCGGGCACGGGCAGCCACGTGGGGCGGCCCCTACGGGGTTCGGGGTGCGGGGGGCGAAGGTCCGGGGCGCGGCAGGGGTGGGCAGACACGCAGGTCTGCCCCTACGGCATCGGTGCGAAAGGCGGAGGCACGGCGGGGCGGAGGTGGGCGCGATGACACGCGTTTAGCGTCGCGCAGGCGGCGCGCGGATGACGGCGATCTCCCCCCTCTCCCAGCAGTTTGGGAGAGGGGGGCCGGGGGGGTGAGGGCCCTCGACCAGCGCCGCTCCCCCTCATCCGAGTTATCACCCACATCGGCTAAATAACTGCTATTTAACCCACTGCACCGCGCACTTCACATCACTTCTAATCCGCCTGCCAGCTTCGCAGCGCCTGTCCAGTCCACTTCCCTTGCGCTTCTACAAGAGAGTCCGCATCCTATACGCGACCTCTACAGGGACGCCATGACCGACGATCGGATCGACCTGCCGCAGGGGACGCTGGACCTGCTCATCCTGAAGGCCATCTCGGTGGAGCCGATGCACGGGTGGGCGATTTCGGAGCGCATCCGGCAGGTGTCGAGGGAGGCGCTGCAGGTGCCGCAGGGGTCGCTCTATCCGGCGCTGCACCGGCTGGAGCGGCGCGGGTGGATCGCCGCCGCGTGGGGCACGTCGGAGAACAACCGCAGGGCCAAGTTCTACGAACTCACCCGCTCCGGCCGCAGGCAGTTGGATGCGGAGGCGCACGCGTGGGCGCGGCTCACGAGCGCCGTGTCGCTGGTCCTCGAGATGGGCTGACCGGGATGCTGAGCGAGTTCTGGAGCGACGTGCGCTACCGCATGCGCGCGCTGCTGGACCGCGACCGGCTCGAGCGCGAGCTTGACGCGGAGCTGCACTTCCACATCGAGCGCGAGGCCGAGCGGCACGAGCGCGCCGGGCTCTCGCGCCAGGACGCGCTGCGCCGTGCGCGCGCCGAGTTCGGGCACCTGGACCGCGTAAAGGAAGCGAGCCGCCGCGCGCGCGGCACCATGGCGCTGGAGTCGCTGCTCCACGACCTGCGCGTGGCGGCGCGGCGGCTCCGGCGGGCACCCGGCTTCGTGGCCGCCGCGGTGCTGGTGCTGGCGCTCGGGATCGGCGCGACGACGGCGGCGTTCAGCCTGGTGGATGCCGTGCTCCTAAAGCCGCTGCCGTACCCGAAATCGGACCGGCTCGTGCGGCTCACCCACACCGCGAGCCTCGCCGGCCGTTCCAACGTCGACCAGTCCGACGCAACGGTGATGCTGTACCAACGGCACGCGGCCGCGTTCGACGGCATCGCCGCGTGGTGGGCGGACAACGTGGACGCCAACATCGAGCCCTCCGCGCCGGGAGAGACGCCGGGACGCGCCCGCATCGCGCGGGTCACGGCGAACCTGCTGGACGTGCTGGGGGTGCGGCCGGCGCTGGGGAGGGGCTTCAGGCCCGGCGAAGATCGCGAGGGCGCGGCGCGCGTCGTCCTGCTTTCCGACCGGCTCTGGCGCGAGCGGTACCACGGCGACCACGGGGTGATTGGGCGGCGGATTATGGTCAACGAGGTGCCGCGCACCATCGTCGGAGTCATGCCCCCGCGCTTCGCGTACCCGGCGAACGGCGTGGACCTCTGGATCCCGCTCACGCTCGATCCAATCGGCACTGAGGCGGCGCGCTTCCGGTTCGTGGGCGTGGGGCGGCTGCGCGACGGCGTCTCCTCGGCCGGGGCGCGCGCCGATCTGGCCCGCGTGCTCGCGCTACTCCCCGGCGAGTTCCCCGGCGACCCCGCCGCGTCCGTCCTGGCGCAGGCGCACGTGGTGCCGCGGGTCGAGTCGCTCCGCGACGCCATCGTGGGGCGCGCGGCGGGGCTCGTCTGGATGCTGCTGGCGAGCGTGCTCCTCGTGCTCGTGGTTGCGTGCGCCAACGTGGCGGGGCTCTTCCTGGTGCGCGCCGAGCACGCGCAGGTGGAGCTGGCCGTGCGCGGCGCGCTGGGTGCGCCCGCGCGCAGCCTGATGACGCAGGCGCTGGCCGAGTCGGTGCTGCTCAGCGCGCTCGGCGGTGCGCTCGGATCGCTGCTGGCCGCCGCAGCGCTGCGGGCCGTGGTGCGGGCGGGAGGCGCGTGGCAGGTGCCTCGCCTCCACGAGGTCGCGTTGGATTGGCGCACGCTGGCCTTTGCGCTCGGCGCCACGGTGCTGTGCGCGCTGTGCGTGAGCCTCCTGCCGCTGCTGCGTGCTCGTCGCGTGGAGATCGCCACCGTGCTGCGGGAAGCGGGGCGGGGGCCCGCCGGCGACGTGGGGCGCCAGCGCGCGCGCAACGCGCTCGTCGTCGCGCAGACGGCGGTGGCGCTGGTGCTCGTGGCGTCGTCGGGGCTCATGACGCGCAGCCTGATGCGGCTGAACGCGGTCACGCCCGGCTTCGTGGCGGATGACGTCGCCGTCTCGCGGGTGCTCCTTCCGCTGGCGAAGTACGGGACGGGCGCGTCGAGAGCGGCTTTCATGCAGGAGGCGCTGGCTAGGGTGCGCGCGGTGCCCGGCGTGCGCGACGCGGCGGTCACCGACCGGGTGCCGCTGGGCACCGACCGCTGGACCGCGGAGATCGAGGTGGAAGATCGCCCGCTGCCGGCCCCGGCCGCGGGCGTCACGCACGGCGCCGTCACGGTCGACAGCCACTTCTTCGCCACCGCCCGCATCCCGCTCCTGCGCGGCCGCACCTTTGGGACAATGGACGACGCGGGGGCCGCGGGCGAGGCGATCGTGAGCCGGGCCTTCGCGGTGCGGTACTGGAGGGGCGAGAACCCGGTCGGCAAGCGCATCCGCACGGCGGGCGGCGCGTGGCGCACGGTGGTGGGCGAGGCCGGGGACGTGCACTACGAGGCGCTCGACAAGCCCGCCGACGACGTCGTGTACCTGCCCGTGGTGAGGGCGGACAGCGCGACCGCGCCGTACCTGGTCGCGCTCCTCGCCCGCACCGAGCCGGGTCGCGCCGCCGCCACGGTCGGGGCCATCCGCCACATCGTGCGCGAGCTGGACCCGGCGCTCCCGACCTTCGACGAGGGGACGCTCGACGATGTGGTGAGTCGTGCGTCGGCGCCCGCGCGCGCGCTCGTGGTGCTGCTCGGCGTGGCCAGCGGCGTGGCGCTGACGCTGGGCGCGGTGGGGCTGTATGGCGTGGTGGCGTACGGGGTGAGCGTGCGGCGGCGCGAGATCGGCGTGCGCATGGCCCTCGGCGCCCGCCCCGCCGACGTGAGCCGCGCCGTGTCGCTCGGGGGCCTGCGCCTCGCCGCCGTCGGCGTGGCGATCGGCGTGGCGTGCGCGGTCGCGTTCACGCGGCTGCTGCGCGGGCTGCTGTACGACGTGAGCGCGACCGACCCGTGGGTGCTCGGCCTCACCGCCCTCACACTCCTCGGCGTCGCGTTCGTCGCGAGCTGGCTCCCCGCGCGCCGCGCCGCCGCCGTCGATCCCGCCGAGGCGCTCCGCTCGGCCTGATGAAAACCGTGGGCGCGCAGGCGCCCCGACCCCGGCCCTGAGCTCGTCACGGC
This sequence comes from Longimicrobium sp., assembly GCA_036387335.1. Classification (NCBI taxonomy): domain Bacteria; kingdom Pseudomonadati; phylum Gemmatimonadota; class Longimicrobiia; order Longimicrobiales; family Longimicrobiaceae; genus Longimicrobium; species Longimicrobium sp. The sequence continues at coordinate 58,134 of DASVTZ010000178.1, read as the reverse complement.
CGAACCGCACCCCATCCTTCCTGGAGAGTACATGCCGAAGCTGGATTCGCTGCTGGAGAACCCGCGCGCCGCCGGGGTCGCGTGCGCCATCGCGGCCACCGGTCTGGGGATGGCGTACATGGCCGCCGCCGGCGCGCCGTCGCTCTACCTGGCCGTCAACGTGCTGGCGCTGCTGATGGGGCTCGCGTTCATGGGACTGCTGCGCCCCGCTGCCGGGGAGGCGCGCATGATGCCGCCCGTGGTGGTGCTGGCTTTCAGCGGGGTGCTGCTCGCGACGGCGCTCTTCGGCCCGTCGGTGGAGGGTGCCTCCCGCTGGTTCCGGGTCGGAGGCCTGTCGCTTCAGATGAGCCTCATCCTCCTCCCGTCGATGCTGGTGGCGTTCGCGCGCAGGCGGGACGTCCTCTCCACGGTGGGAATGATCGTGGCCGCGGTGGCGCTCGCGGCGCAGCCCGACCGCGCGATGTCGGCCGTGCTCGCGGCATCGCTGGCGGTGCTCGCGGTGCGCAGGGCGGACAAGGAGGTGCTGGCGGCGCTCGGGGCCGCCGTTGCGGGGTTCGCGGTGACGGTGGTTCGCCCGGACACGCTGCCCGCGGTGCCGTACGTGGACCGGATCCTCTACACGTCGTTCGGCGTCCATCCGCTGGCGGGGGTGGCCGTCGTGGGCGGCGCGCTCCTGCTCGCCGTCCCGGCGCTCGCGGGGCGGAAGCTGGACGCGCGCGGCGGCGACGCCTGCGCCGTGTTCGCGGTCGCGTGGCTGGGGATGGTGCTGGCCGCGGCGCTCGGCAACTATCCCACGCCGCTCGTGGGCTACGGCGGAAGCTCGGTGCTGGGGTACGTGCTGAGCCTGGCGTTCCTGCCCGGGAAGGTGCCCTCCGCCGCCACCGTGGATGCTATGGAGCGGGACGAGGAGCCAGCCGGGGGAGGGACGGGCTTCGACTTCCAGGTGGCCATCGCGTGAGGCGCGCCCCCCGTTGCTGACGGAGGGCGGGTGCGGTATCATCCGGCACATCCCAGACGATCCCCGCACCCACGCTCCGCGCATGAAACGCAGAGAGTTCCTCCTCCGCAGCGCAGGGGGCGCCGCGCTGGCGCTCGCGCCGTCGCAGCTCCGCGCCGCGGGGCAGCTGCACGATGACCCGGACTACAAGGCGCTCACCGGGCGCGCGCTGGATGCGGCGCGCAGGGCCGGCGCGAGCTACGCGGACGTGCGCATCACCCGCAACCGCAGCCAGTCGATCGCCACGCGCGAGCGGCGCATTACCGGCTTCGACGACGGGGAGACGTTCGGGTTCGGGGTGCGGGCGCTGGTGAACGGGGCGTGGGGGTTCGCCGCGTCGCGCGACCTGACGCTGGAGGAGGTGGAGCGGGTGGCGCGGTCGGCGGCGTCGCAGGCGCGGGCCAGCGCGGCCACCCTGCGCCGCCCCGTGGAGCTCGCCCCCGCGGAGGTGCATCGCGACGTCACCTGGCGCTCGCCGATCCAGACCGACCCGTTCGACATCGCCATCGAGGAAAAGGTGGCGCTGCTGCTGGGCGCCAATGAGGCCGCGCTCCGAGTGCAGGGCGCGCGCTTCGTCACGTCGTCCGTCTTCTTCCTCCGCGAAGAAAAGACGTACGCCAACACGGACGGATCGTACATCACGCAGACGATCTTCCGGTCGTATCCGCAGATGAACGTAACGGCGGTGTCGGCCGATGGATCGGACTTCCAGACGCGCATGTCCACCGACGTGCAGCCGATGGGGCTGGGGTACGAGCACGTGCGCGCATCGCGGCTGGCGGAGAACGCATCGCGCTGGGCGGAGGACGCCGTCAAGAAGCTTTCCGCGAGGCCGGTGGAGCCGGGGCGCTTCGACCTGGTGCTCCTCCCCTCGCACCTCTTCCTCACCATCCACGAGTCGATCGCGCACCCCACCGAGCTGGACCGCATCATGGGGTACGAGGCCAACTTCGCGGGGACGTCGTTCATCAGCCCCATCCAGGACTTCCTGGGGAAGTTCCGCTACGGGCCCGCCAACTTCAACATCCAGGCGGAGCGCAGCGCCCCCGGCTCGCTGGCCACGGTGGGGTACGACGACGAAGGCGTGCGGCCGGACGAGTACCTGATCGTCAAGAACGGCATCCTCAACGACCTGCAGACGACGCGCGAGCAGGCGCCGCTGCTGGCGGACTGGTACCGGCAGCAGGGGAAGCCGGTGCGCAGCCACGGCAACTCGTACGCGCAGAGCTGGAGCGACGTGCAGTTCCAGCGCATGCCCAACGTCAACCTGATGCCTAACCCCGAGCGCGACGTCACGCTGGACGAGCTGGTGGGCGGCGTGCAGGACGGCATTCTGATTGAGGGGCGCGGCTCGTACTCCATCGACCAGCAGCGCTACAACGCGCAGTTCGGCGGGCAGACCTTCCACGAGATCAAGAACGGCAAGGTCGGCGGCATGCTCAAGGACGTGGCGTACCAGATGAGGACGCCCGAGTTCTGGAACGCGGTGGACGGCATCGGCGGACGTAGCAGCTACTTCGTGGGCGGCTCCTTCAACGACGGCAAGGGACAGCCGTCGCAGTCCAACGCGGTGTCGCACGGGTGCCCGCCGGTGCGCGTGCGCAAGATCAACGTCATCAACACCGGCCGCCGCGGGTAGATCGCCCCGGCGGGACCCTTGCGCGGCGGCGCGTGTACCGATGCCGCGCGGGGTTAATCGTGCCGCTGGCAACGCGTTGTGAGCACCGGCCCTACCGCCGCGCGCCGCCGTCGCAGGTTGACGGGGGAGCGCGGCGGGGGTTAGTTTTGCAACTTCTCGCGCGACAATCGCTTCCATGGTTACCGGCGTTTCCTCCAACCCCCCTCCGGGAGTCCGTACTCTCCGATGTTTCAGACGCTAAGAGCCCGCGTGGCGCTCATCCTCCTGGCCATCGCGGCCAGCTCGTTCTTCCTGTACCGCAACTACTTGCGGGAGGACACGACCGGCAAGCGCATCGGGCAGATTGTCACCCTCGGCCTGGACCTCCAGGGCGGGAGCCACTACGCCCTGGAGCTGGATGATTCCCGCGCCAAGCTCGCTCCGTCGGAGCGCGCGGACGCCGTGGAGCGTGCGCTGAAGGTGGTTCGCATGCGCGTCGACGAGCTGGGCACCACCGAGCCGGTGGTGCAGAAGGCCGGCAACGACCGCATCATCGTGGAGCTTCCGGGGCTCCAGGACCAGAGCCGCGCCAAGGAAGTCCTCCAGAAGACCGCGTTCCTGGAGTTCCAGATCGTCCGGCCGCTCACCGAGCTGCAGGGCGCCCTGCCGCGCCTGGACGCCGCGGTCGCCCGCGCGTTCCCCGACGCGTCGAAGCCCGGCGCCGCCGAGGCTCCCGCGAACCCGGTCGGCGGGATCCTGCAGACGGCGCCCAAGGCGGACAGCGCCCGCCCCGACAGCGCCGGCGACAGCACGGCGGTCGCCGCGAACACCACCGGAGCCAAGGGCGACAAGCCCGACGCCGCGGCCGCGGGCACCCCGTTCAGCTCCAAGCTGGCCCCCGGCGAGCCCGGCGCGCTCGCGGTGAAGACGTCGGACACGGCGCAGGTCGCCCGCTGGCTGCGCCACCCCGAGGTGCAGCGCGCCCTGCCGCGCGGCACCACGATGCTGTGGGCCGTTCCCGAGGCGGAGGAGAACCCGGAGTACCGCACGCTCTGGTTCGTGGACAACGCGGCGATCATGACCGGCGAGAACCTGCAGAACGCGCAGGCGCAGGGCGACCAGTTCGGCCGCCCCGTGGTGAGCTTCGAGCTGAGCCGCGCGGCGGGCCGCAAGTTCGAGAAGGCGACCGGCGCGCACATCAACGAGCAGATGGCGATCGTGCTGGACGACCGCGTCTACACGGCGCCCAGCATCCGCGGCCAGATCGGCTCGCACGGGCAGATCGACATGGGGAGCGCCAAGCTGGAGGACGCCTCCGAGCTCGCGCTGGTGCTCCGTGCCGGCGCCCTTCCGGTGCCGCTGCGCATCGTGGAAGAGCGCAGCGTGGGCCCCTCGCTCGGCGCCGACTCCATCAACCACGGGATCATCGCCGGCATCGTGGGGATCGTGGCGGTGGTGCTCATCATGGTGGGCGTGTACAAGCGCTCCGGCTTCCTCTCGGTGGTGGCGCTCGCCATCTACGTTCTCCTTACCCTGGGGATGCTCGCCGCGCTGGACGCCACGCTGACCTTCCCCGGGATCGCGGGACTGATCCTCTCGGTGGGGATGGCGGTGGACGCCAACGTGCTGATCTTCGAGCGCATCCGCGAGGAGCTGGACGCGGGGCGCAACACCAAGACGGCGATCAACGAAGGGTTCCACCACGCGCTGCGGGCGATCATCGACTCGGCCGTGACCACCCTGATCACCTCGGCAATCCTGTTCTACACGGGCACCGGCCCCATCCGCGGCTTCGCGGTGACGCTGGCACTCGGCGTGGTGGCCTCGATGTTCACCGCGATCTTCACCACGCGGACGCTGATGATGCTCGACCTCGGGCGTCAGTCGGCGGCTACGCAGAAGCTTTCGATCTAAGGGGAGCGAAGACGATGCGATTCTTCCAGAACGCCAGCTACCCCTTCCTTGAGTGGCGGAAGCGTGCGTACCTCGCCACGGCACTGATGCTCCTGGTGGGGATCGGCGCCATGGCCGCGCACACCGCGGCCGGGCGCGCGTGGCTCAACTACGGGATCGACTTCACCGGCGGCACCGTGGTGCAGGTGCGGTTCAAGCAGGCCGCGCACGCGGAGGACGTGCGCGCGGCGGCCGTGGCGGCCGGCCACAGCGACTGGGAGATCACCCAGTTCGGCGGCGCCAACGAGTTCGAGATCCGCACCCCGTCGCGCTCCTTTTCGCAGGAAGCCGGGCGTGACGCGCAGAGCCGGGTGCGGCAGGCGATGGGTGCCCGCTTCGGCGCGGAGAACGTGACCATCGCCCGCACGGAGGCGGTGGGCCCGCGCGCCGGCGCCGAGCTGCAGAGGAACGCGCTCTGGGCGATCCTCCTGTCGTTCGCGGTCACCCTGATCTACCTGTGGATCCGCTTCGAGTGGCGCTTCAGCCTCGCGGCGATCATCGCCACGGCGCACGACATCGTCATCACCCTCGGCTTCCTGGCGCTCACCCGCACGGAGGTGTCGCTGGGGACGGTGGCGGCCGTGCTGACGGTGGTGGGCTACTCGATGCACGACACGATCATCGTGTTCGACCGCGTTCGCGAGGACCTGCAGAAGCCCCGCGGCGGCCGCACGTTCATCGCCATCCTGGACAAGGCGATCAACGAGACGCTCCCGCGCACCATCCTTACGGTGGGCACGGTGCTGGCGACCCTGCTGGCGCTCCTCTTCTTCGGCGGCCCGGTGATCTACCCGTTCGCGCTGGTGATGGTGGTGGGGATCTCGATCGGTACCTTCTCGTCGGTCTTCGTCGCCTCGCCCGTGCTGTACGAGATCCAGCGCCGCTGGCCTCGCAAGGAGCCGAAGCGCGAGCAGGCGGCCCATTCCACCTCGCGCAGCCGGGAAGCGGCGGAGCGGGTCAGGGTCTGACGCTGGCTGGACGAAGCACCCTGGCGGGCCGCCGCGGATCATCCGCGGCGGCCCGCTTTCCTTTTACGGCGGACGGATGATGTTGATCGACACGCATGCCCACCTGGCGGACGAGCGCCTCCTTGCGGACGTGGACGGAGTCGTGGAGCGCGCGCGTGCGGCGGCGGTGGAGACCATCGTCGCCATCGCCACGGGCGTGGAGGACGCGCGCGTGGTGGTGGCGCTGGCGGAACGCTTCCCGGGCGTCTACGCCACGGCCGGCATCCACCCGCACGCCGCCTCGACGGCTACGGATGAGGCATTCGCCGCCGTCCGCGCCCTTCTCGACCATCCGCGCGTCGTCGCCATCGGCGAGGCGGGGCTGGACTACCACTACGACTTCGCCCCGCGCGACGTGCAGCGCGCATCCTTTCTGCGCCACCTTGCGCTGGGCCGCGAGACGGGGCTCCCCGTCATCGTCCACGCGCGCGAGGCGGACGAGGACCTGCGCGCCCTGCTGCGCGAGGGCGGGGCGGGGACGCGCGGCGTGCTGCACTCCTTTTCGAGCGGCGCGGATCTGCTGGAGGACGCGCTGGCGCTCGGCTGGTACGCGTCGTTCAGCGGGATGGTGACGTTCAAGAACTTCGCCGCCGCCGACCTCCTCCGCCGCGTCCCCGCCGACCGCATCCTGGTGGAGACGGACGCGCCGTACCTCGCCCCCGTCCCGCACCGCGGCAAGACCAACGAGCCCGCCTTCGTCGCCCACACCGCCCGGGTGGCCGCCATGCTGCGCGGCGAGGATCCGGAGGAGTTCGCGGCGCGGACGACGGCGAATGCGCGGGCGTTGTTCGGGGTGGGGGGACCGGCGGATAAACCTGAGACCGGCGGTTGAAACCGCTGCAACAACGGCGGGAAACCTGCCTTCGCAGGTTTTGTGGGGTGGGTGGGCCGTCGCTGGCACCGGGGGATGAAATGAATCCCCCGACTGGAACTACGCGAAGACCGCTGAAGCGGTCTCGAGCGCTGCAGCCAATCCGCGAAGGCGGATTTCGCGCGGTTCCAGCCGCGAATTCATTCGCTCCTGGACCGGCGGTGCCGGCCTCTCGCACGCGCCGGCACCGCACGCCCGGCGCGAATCCCGCCCGCGAGTCCGCGCAGGCGGACTTTGTGCTGTTGTTGCCGCGAGTTCACTCGCCCGGGCCGCACCTGGCCAAACCCCACCTTGTCCCCCGCCACCCCCGCCTGTACTTTCCCCACCCGAATCCACCCCGAAAGAAGCCCGAATGCCGCGCCGGATCCACATCCTCCCCGAGAAGCTCGCGAACCAGATCGCCGCCGGGGAGGTGGTGGAGCGGCCCGCGTCCGTCGTCAAGGAGCTGATGGAGAACGCGCTCGATGCCGGCGCGTCGCGCGTGGACGTGGTGATCCGCAACGGGGGCAAGACGGAGATCCGCGTGGCGGACGACGGGTGGGGGATGGGGCGCGAGGACGCCCTCCTCGCCGTCGACCGCCACGCCACCAGCAAGGTGAGGACGGAGGCGGACCTGGCCGCCATCCGCACCCTCGGGTTTCGCGGCGAGGCGCTTCCGTCGATCGCGTCGGTGTCGCGGGTGGTGCTGGAGACGGCGGAGCGCGATGGCGACGGCACGCGCGTGGTGGTGACGGCCGGGCAGCTCGCGGCCGTGGAGGAGTGCGCAAGACGGACCGGGACCACGGTGTCGGTGCGGAGCCTGTTCTTCAACGTTCCCGCGCGCGCCAAGTTCCTCCGCTCCAGCGCCGCCGAGAACCGCGCCGTCGGCGAGGTGGTGACGACGCTCGCGCTGGCTACGCCCGCGGTGGCGTACACGCTCGACATGGGCGGGCGTGACCCGCTCAACCTTCCCGTCGCGTCCAGCGTGGCGGAGCGGGTGGCGGCGATCTGGGGCAACGAGTCGGCGGACGAGATGATCTCGGTGGCGCACCGCGGCGGCGGGATCACGCTCACGGGGCTCATCCAGCGGCCGGACGACGCGCGCCCCGCCAACCGCCGCACCTACCTCTTCGTCAACGGAAGGTCGTTCGGCGACCGCGCGCTGATCCGCGCGGCGGACCGGGCGTACCGCACCACGATCCCGCACGGCGTCTATCCCTCCCTCTTCCTCTTCTTCGAGGTGCCGGACGGCGAGGTGGACGTCAACGTGCACCCCGCCAAGGCCGACGTCCGCTTCCGCGACCGTCCGGCCGTGGAGCGCATCCTGGAGGAAGGGATCCGCGCCGCCCTCGCCGGTCTGGACAGCACGCCCAGCATCGGCGCGCGCGCCGCGCCCGATCCGCAGACGGTGTACGAGCCGACGGCGCAGGCGGGGGTCACGTCCGTGCGCGAGCCGGAACCCGTCGCGGAGCCGCAGATGACGCTCTTCGTCACGGGCTCCGCGCAGCCGTCCAGCACGCCCGCGGCGCCGGAGACGCTGGGGGAGATGCTGGGATCCGCGCCGGTGATGTGGCAGGTGCACAACACCTACATCATCGCGGAGACGCGCACGGGGCTCGTGCTGGTGGACCAGCACTCGGCGCACGAGCGGGTGCTGTACGAGGAGATCGTGGGCGGCTTCGGAACGCGGCAGTTCTCCAGCCAGCGCCTTCTCTTTCCCCTCACCCTGCGACTCTCCCCCGCGGAGTACGCGCTGGTGGAGCAGATCACGGGGCTGCTGGAGGGCGCCGGCTTCCAGGTGGAGCCGTTCGGCGGGCGCTCGGTGATCGTCCACTCCGTCCCCACGCCGCACCCGTACTTCGACGCGGAGCGCTGCCTGCGCGAGATGGTGGCGGAGCTGACCGAGGGATCGCCGCTGGTGGACTCCGCGCGGACGCAGCACCAGCGCATTGCCCTGTCGATGGCGTGCAAGGGCGCCATCAAGGCCGGGCAGAAGCTGTCGCAGCGCGAGATGAGCGAGCTCTTCGACCGCCTCTTCGCCACCGAGCTGCCGTACCACGACATCCACGGGCGCCCCACCGTGGTCCAGCTCTCGCTGACGGAGCTGCACCGGAGGTTCGGGAGGAGCGGGTGACGGAGGCGCTGGCCATCACTGGGCCCACGGGCTCGGGGAAGACGGCGCTCTCCATCGAGGTCGCGCGGCGGCTCGACGGCGAGATCGTGTCGATGGACTCGCGCTCGGTGTTCCGCGGGATGGACATCGGCACCGCCAAGCCGACTCTTGCGGAGCGCGGCGAGATCCCGCACTGGGGGATCGACCTGGTGGAGCCGTCGGAGCGCTTCGGCGCCGGGCGCTGGGCACGGTATGCGCGTGAGAAGGTGGCCGAGATCCGCGCGCGCGGCCGCGTGCCGATGCTGGTGGGGGGGACCGGGTTCTTTCTGCGCGCCCTCACGCACCCCATCTTCGGCGAGCCGGTGCTGGACCCGGCGGCGCGCGCGCGGGTAACCCGCATGATGGAGCGGATGGACGACGCCGAGCTCCTCCGCTGGCTTGCGCCGCACGACCCGGAGGCGGCGGAGAGGCTGAGCCGCGGCGGCGGGCGGCAGCGGCTGATGCGGGCGTTGGAGGTGGCGCTGCTCACGGGCCGCTCGCTCACCTGGTGGCAGCGCAACTCCCCCCCGGAAGCGCCCCCGATGGAGGTGCTCCCCGTGGTCCTCGAGGTGCCGCGCGATTTGCTGTACGCGGGGATCAACCGGCGCATGACGGAGATGGCGGAGGCGGGGCTGGTGGAGGAGGTGCGCGCGCTGGTGGCCCGCTACGGCGAAGCGGCGCCCGGGCTGAACGCGCACGGTTACGCGGAGCTGATGCCGTTCCTTCGCGGCGAGCGGTCGCTTGAGGATGCGCTGGAGCTGGCCCGCAAGAACACGCGCGACTACACGCGCAGGCAGCTCACCTGGTACCGCACGCAGTTGCCGCCGGGGGCGGTTTGGCTGGATGCGACGCGGCCGCGTGCGGAACTGGCGGACGTAATCGTTTCCGCGTGGGGGGAGAGGGTGGGGGCGGGGTAGGCCGGCGGCGGTGCGGGGGAGGGCACGGGCGGCCACGCGGGGCCGCCCCTACGGGATTTGTGTGCGAGGGGCGGGCGTCGGGGTGGGGGCGAGGGTGGGCAGACACGCAGGTCTGCCCCTACGGGCGTCGGTGTGCGCGATGGCGGGGGCGGTGCGGGGGAGGGCACGGGCGCGATGAATCGCGCCCCTACGGATTCGGCGGGGGGCGGGTGTGGGCGCGGTGAATCGCGCCCCGAACCCGGATCTTCTCGCGGAGTCCGCGCAGGCGGACTTTGTGCTGTTGTTGCCGCGAGTTCACTCGCCTGGGCAGGGAGGGGCATCGGCACAACTGGGCACTGAGCACTTGGCACTTGGCACTGCTTTTATGAAAATCGGCATCACCTGCTATCCGACCTACGGCGGGTCCGGGGCCATCGCCACGGAGCTGGGGATCGAGCTGGCGCGGCGCGGGCACCAGATCCACTTCATCTCGTACGCGCAGCCCTTCCGGCTCCCGCACTTCATGGAGCGGGTCTTCTTCCACGAAGTGGAGATGAGCCGCTACCCGCTGTTTGAGCACAACAACTACTCGCTGTCGCTGGCGGCGATGATGCACGAGGTCACGCTCAGCCACGGCCTCGATCTGCTGCACGTGCACTACGCCATCCCCCACGCGACCTCCGCGTGGATCGCCAAGGAGATGCTGGGGCACAGCCACCCGCTGCGCCTCGTCACCACGCTGCACGGCACCGACATCACGCTGGTGGGGCAGGAGAGGTCGTTCGGCGAGATCACCCGCTTCTCCATCCTGCGCTCCGACGGGATCACCGCCGTCTCCGACTACCTGAAGCGCGAGACGGTCGCCGCGTTCGGGGTGCCGGCGGACAGGATCGAGGTGGTCCCCAACTTCGTGGACCCCAAGCTCTACGACCGCGGCAAGCTCCCCTGCCACAAGCAGTCGTTCCTGCGCGACGGTGAGAAGATGGTGGTGCACGTCTCCAACTTCCGCCCGGTCAAGCGGGTGCGTGACGTCATCAGGATCTTTGCGCGCATGGCGAAGGAGGTGCCTTCGCGCCTGGTGCTGATCGGCGACGGCCCCGACCGGCCCGAGGCGGCCGACGAAGCGGCGCAGCAGGGCGTCACCGACCGCGTGCTCTTTCTAGGGAAGCAGGATTCGGTGGCCGAGCTCCTGGCGTGTGCCGACCTCCTCCTCCTCCCCTCGAGCAGCGAGTCGTTCGGCCTCGTGGCGCTGGAGGCGATGGCGAGCGGCGTTCCGGTCATCGCCTCGAACGCGGGCGGGCTGCCGGACCTGATCGAGGACGGCATCACCGGCTACGTCGCGCCGGTCGGCGCGGTGGAGGCGATGGCGGAGGCGGGCGCGTCGATCCTGCGCGACGGGAAGCGGTGGAGGACGATGAGCGCGGAGGCGCGCCGCTGCGCCGTGGAGCGGTTCGGCGTGGACGTGATCATTCCGCAGTACGAGCGCTACTACGAGCGCATCCTGGGGCGCGGGGCGCACACCGAGCCCGTGGCGCACGCCGCCAGCGCGTAAATACCCACACAGCCAACACGATGCCGCTTTCCGCCGAAGCGCTCTCGCTGATCCAGGCCGCCCTCGACGAGGACGTCGGGCCGGGCGACTTCACCACGCTCTGGACGGTGCCGGAGGGGCGCCGAGCAGAGGCCCGCATCGTCGCCAAGGCGCCAGGCGTGGTCGCGGGCTCGGAGGTGGCGGCCGAGGTCTTTCGCCGCGTCGATCCGTCGCTCGAGGTGGAGGTCGCCGCGCCCGACGGCACCGCGCTGGAGCCGGGCGATCTGGCGATGCGCGTCACCGGCTCGGCGCGCTCGATCCTGACGGCAGAACGGACGGCGCTCAACTTCATGCAGCGCCTCTCGGGCGTGGCCACGGTCACGCGGCGCTACGTGGGGGCGGTGGCGGGGACGGGTGCGCGCGTCATCGACACGCGCAAGACGACGCCGGGGATGCGCGCGCTGGAGAAGGCGGCCGTGCTCGCCGGGGGCGGCGCTAACCACCGCCACGGGCTGCACGACATGGTGATGATCAAGGACAACCACATTGCCGCGGCGGGCGGGATCACGGCGGCGGTCGATGCGGTGCGCACCCGCAACGACCGCGGCCTCGCCGTCGAGGTGGAAACGACGAACCTGGAAGAGGTGCGCGAGGCGCTCGCGACCGGCGCCGACCGCATCATGTTCGACAACATGCCGCCCGCTCTCATGCGCCAGGCCGTGGATCTGGTCCGCGCCTCCGACCCGCGCCCGGAGACGGAGGCGTCCGGCGGGATCACGCTGGACACCATCCTCGCCGCGGCGGAGACTGGCGTGGATTTCATCTCGGTGGGCGCGCTGACGCACTCCGCGCCCGCGCTGGACCTCTCGCTCCAGCTGCGCGCGCTGGACGGGTGAACCAGCGCGCGGAGCGGTGGGAGGGCGCCACCGCGGCGGAGCTGGCGGCGCGCTGGGGGGTCCCGACCGTGCACCTGTTCCAGACGGTTGGCTCCACCAACGATGCAGCGCGCGCCCTGGCCGATGCCGGCGCCCCCGCGGGGACGGTGGTCGTGGCGGAGGAGCAGCTCGCGGGGCGGGGCCGCGGCGGCAAGGAGTGGGCATCGCCGCCGGGGCTGGGGATCTGGATGACGGTCGTGCTGCGCCCCGCCGCCCTTCCCGCGCCGGGGCTGCTCCCGATCTTGGTGGGCCTCGCCGCGGCCGAGGCGATCGACGAGTTCGTACGCCCCGTGCGCGCGCAGGTGAAATGGCCCAACGACGTGCACCTGGCCGGCCGCAAGGTCGCCGGCATCCTGTGCGAGGGCGCCTGGGAGGCGGACCGCCCCGGCGCCGTCGTGGCTGGGATCGGGATCAACTGCGGCCACTCCGGCGACGATTTTCCGCCTGAGCTGCGGGATACGGCGACGTCGCTCCGCATCAGCGCCGGCTGGGCGCCGCCGCGCGCGGAGGTGGCGGGCTCGGTCGTGCGCGCCATCCTGCGCCTGGCCGGCAACCCACCCGCGCAGCTCGGCGGCGCCCTGCTGGATGCCCTGCGCGCCCGCGATGCGCTGGAGGGCAGGGCAGTGGTCGTCACCGGCGCCACCCCCGTCACCGGCACGGCGCTGGGGATCAGCCCCGCCGGCGCCCTCCTCGTCCGCTCCGACGCGGGCGTGCTGCGCACCATCCGCTCCGGGACCGTGCGGCTCGCCTGACGCCGTTGCGGCACCCGCGCACGGCCGGGTACCTTGCAGCTCCAAACCGCCACCCAAGGGCGCACGATGAAGCTGCAGATCCACGGGGACACGCACGTTCCCGGCGACAAGTCCATCACCCACCGCGCGCTGATGTTCGCGGCGCTGGCGCACGGTGAGAGCCGCCTCTCGGGCCTGCTGCCGGGCGAGGACTGCCGGAGCACCGCGTCCGTGCTGCGCGCGCTGGGCTGTGCCATCCCTGATATTCCCGAGGATGGCTCGGAGATCCGCGTGACGGGGCACGGCGTGGGCGAGTGGCGGCGGCCGACGGCGGAGCTGGACTGCGGCAACAGCGGGACGACGGCGCGGCTGATGATGGGCATCCTCGCCTCGCGCCCCTTTGCCGCGACGCTGACCGGAGACGAGTCGCTGCGCGGTCGGCCGATGCGACGCGTGACGACGCCGCTGCAGCGCATGGGCGCGCACTTCAACGAAGCCGGCGCGCCGGACCGCCTCCCCATCGAGACCGTCGGCGGGCCGCTGCGCTCGCTGGACTACACCTCGCCCACCGCGAGCGCGCAGGTCAAGAGCGCGATCCTGCTCGCGGGCCTCACCGCTGGCGTCCCAGTCAGCGTCACGGAGCCGCACCTGTCGCGCGACCACACGGAGCGCATGCTGGCCGCACTCGGCGTGAGCGTGCAGGCATCGCCGGTGGAGGGCGGATGGCGCGTCGCCGTGCCCGCGCACCGGAGGCCGCTCGGCGCGCTCGACCTGCGCGTGCCGGGCGACCCATCCTCCGCCGCGTTCCTCGTTGCGCTCGCGGTGATGGCGGACGACGGCGAGCTGGTGATCCGCGGCGTCGGCGTGAACCCGACGCGGACCGGCTTCCTCACCATCGCCGAGCGCATGGGCGCGCAGATCGAGCGCACCAATGAGCGCACGGAGGGCGGCGAGCTCGTCGCGGACCTGGTGGTGCGCCCCTCCACCCTGCGCGGCACCTCCGTCGGCGGCGAGGAGGTGCCCGCGGCGGTGGACGAGATCCCCATCCTGGCGGTCCTCGCCGCGCGCGCGGAGGGGGAGACGCGCATCACGGGCGCCGGCGAGCTGCGGGTGAAGGAGACGGACCGCATCGCCGCCATCGCCGGCAACCTGCGCGCGCTCGGCGCCGAGGCGGAGGAGCTGGACGACGGGCTGGTGGTGCGCGGCTCCGACAAGCCACTCGTCGGAAAGATCAAGACGTACGGCGACCACAGGATCGCGATGGCGTTCGGCGTGCTCGGCGCGCTGCCGGGGAACGAGGTGGAGATCGACGACCGCGAGTGCGCCGCCGTCAGCTTCCCCGGCTTCTTCGACCGCCTGCAGGAGCTGACGGGAGGCAACCAGTGACGCACCAGAAGCTCAACCGCCCGGACGGGATCATCATCGCGCTGGACGGCCCCGCAGGCTCCGGCAAGAGCTCCACCGCGCGCGCCGTGGCCGAGCGGCTGGGCTACCGGCACCTGGACTCGGGGGCCTTCTACCGCGCGCTCACCTGGGCCGCCTTGCGCGCCAGCATCCCCGCCGACGAGTGGACGGCGCTCACCCCCGAGCAGCTCGACGCGCTGGACGTGCACGGCGCGCCGGAGGGCCGCAGCTACACGCTGACCGTCGGCGGGTGGGACGTGTCGGAGGCGATCCGCACGCCGGAAGTAAACGCGCACGTCTCGCGCATGGCCGCCGTGCCCGCGGTGCGCGAGTGGCTGATGGACGCCCTGCGCGAGGCGGGGGCGCGCGGCGGTCTGGTGGCGGACGGGCGCGACATCGGCACCGTCGTCTTTCCCGATGCCGAGCTCAAGGCGTACCTGGTGGCGGACCCCGAAGAACGCGCGCGGCGGCGTCTGAGAGAGCAGGGAAGCAGCGACTTCTCGGACGAAACCGTACGCGCGGAAGCGGCCCGCCTGGTGGGCCGCGACGAGATCGACTCCGGGCGGGCGGTGGCGCCGCTGGCGGAGGCGGCGGACGCGGTGAGGATCGACACCACCGCGCTCAGCTTCGAGGAGCAGGTGGAGGCCGTGGTGAAGCTGGCGAAAGAGAGGGCCGGGGGTTGACCGAAGGGGCGGAAAACCGTATCTTTTCCTGTTTTCCGGGGAATTTTCCGCCCCGATCCTCCATCACCCCCAACACTCCGCCGCCCCGCGCGTTTCCAGGAGCCGGCCGGAAGGGACCCAGCCACACATGGCCGACCAGACCCAGCCCGAGCAGTACCAGCCGGACGAAGACGAGAACAGCGGCGGCCTCGCCACCGCCGTAGGCAACTTCGTGAAAGGCTTCAGCACCCTTACGGTCCAGCAGGTGGCGGACCGTGCCCGCTCGCTCAACATCCGCGCCGACCTCTACGACGAAGAGGAGTACTCCGACGAGGAGTACGAGGCGATGCTGGAGATGTACGGCGACACCCTCACCAACATCGAAGAGGGTGAGATCGTCAAGGCGCGCGTCCTGCGCGTGACCGACAAGGCCGTCATCCTCGACCTCGGCTTCAAGAGCGAGGGCGCGGTGGGCCGCGACGAGTTCAAGGACCCCGACTCGCTCCAGATCGGCGACGAGGTCGAAGTCTTCCTGGAGAACCTGGAAGACGAAGACGGCGTCGTCGTGCTTTCCAAGAAGAAGGCCGACTTCCTCCGCGTGTGGGAGCAGATCCGCGTCGCCTACGAGAACAATGAGGCGGTCGCCGGCATGCTCACGCGCAAGATCAAGGGCGGCGTCACCGTCGACCTGATGGGCGTGGACGCGTTCCTGCCGGGCTCGCAGATCGCCCTGCGCCGCGTGCCGAACATCGAGGACCTGATCGGGGAGACGTACGACTTCCGGATTATCAAGCTGAACAAGCGCCGCCGCAACATCGTGGTGTCGCGCCGCGTGCTCCTCGAGGCCGACCGCGAGATCAAGCGC
Source organism: Longimicrobium sp. (assembly GCA_036387335.1). Lineage (NCBI taxonomy): Bacteria > Pseudomonadati > Gemmatimonadota > Longimicrobiia > Longimicrobiales > Longimicrobiaceae > Longimicrobium > Longimicrobium sp. The sequence continues at coordinate 42,533 of DASVTZ010000178.1, read as the reverse complement.
GACCGGCTCAAGAAGGAGCTCGAGGTGGGCCAGGTGCGCATGGGCGTGGTGAAGAACATCACCGACTTCGGTGCCTTCATCGACCTGGGCGGCATGGACGGCCTGCTGCACATCACCGACATGTCGTGGGGCCGCGTCGGCCATCCGACCGAGGTGGTGTCGATCGGCGCCGAGCTCGAAGTCAAGGTGCTCGACATCGACTGGGAGCGCGAGCGCCTTTCGCTCGGCCTCAAGCAGCTCCAGGCGTACCCCTGGAAGGACGTCGACAAGAAGTACCCGGTCGGCGCCCGCGTGCGCGGCCGCGTGGTCTCCATCACCAACTACGGCGCCTTCGTGGAGCTGGAGAAGGGTGTCGAGGGCCTGGTGCACATCAGCGAGATGAGCTGGACGCGCAACGTCCGCCACCCGTCGAAGATCGTGTCGCTGGGTGACGAGATCGAGGCCGTGATCCTGAAGGTGGACGTCGAGGGCGAGAAGATCTCCCTGGGCATGAAGCAGATCGAGGAAGATCCGTGGCACGCGCTGCCGGTGAAGTACCCGGTGGGCACGCGCCTCAGCGGCAAGGTCCGCAACCTCACCTCGTTCGGCGCCTTCGTGGAGATCGAGCCCGGCATCGACGGCCTGGTGCACATCTCCGACATGAGCTGGACGAAGCGGATCCAGCACCCGTCCGAGGTCGTGAAGAAGGGCGACGACGTGGACGTGGTGATCCTGGGTGTGGACGCCGAGAACAAGCGCATCTCGCTTGGCCTCAAGCAGACCATCGAGGATCCGTGGGACGAGCTGGCGCAGCGCTTCTACGCCGGCCAGGAGATCAACGGCACCGTGTCGCGTCTGCAGGACAAGGGCGTGGCGGTGGACCTGGGCGACGACATCGAGGGCTTCGTCCCCGTGTCGCAGCTGGGCGTCACCGGCCTGCAGAACCCGGCCGACGTCTTCGCCGAGGGCGACGAGCTGGAGATGCGCGTCACCGAAGTCGACGCGCCCAACCGCCGCATCGTCCTGGAAGTGACCCGCGTTCCGAAGTTCGAGGGCGGGCAGCCCGTGCTGCCGGTCCGCGACGAGACCGCGGAGAGCACCGAGGGCGCCGAGGAGACCACCAGCGAAGCCGGCGGCGACGTCGCGGTTGAGCCGGTGGCGACGGACGCGGAAGAGACCGAGTAAGCTTTCGGTTCTTTTGCTGGACGCACGAGGGGGTGCGGGGCTTCGGCTCCGCACCCCTTTTTTGCTGGCCCCCTCCCCCCGGCCCCCTCCCCCGCCTGCGGGGGCGCAGGGCGGGTGAGGGGGAGAACGGCACAGGACCGGTAGGGGCGCGATTCATCGCGCCCGTGCGCCGCCGCTCCGTCGTCGGTGGGCTTGTCGTGCGCGTCCACCGTCCAGGCTGGGTTTGCGGGGAAACACCCGGCGCATCAAATTGGAGGGTACTCGTCCTCGCGCCTGCGCCTTTCGACAGCTGAAATGATGAAGATCGTCGCCTCACCGCTGGTGGTCGTCTGCTGCGCCCTGCTGCTCACCGCGTGCGCGTCGGGCGGCGGGAGCGCGCCGCCGAGCCCCGCTGCTGCCGCGTCGGGAGTTCCGGCCGATACGACTCGCGTGTACGACGTAGAACAGGTGACGGTGAAGCCGAGGCTGGCCAACACCACCTCCGTAGCGCGGGCCCTGGAGCAGAACTACGGAGGCGTGCAGCGCGACGCGGGACTGGAGGGCACCGTTCAGCTCCGAATGGTCGTCGAGAGGGACGGGCGCACCTCGTCCATCGTGGTCGTGCGGAGCAGTGATGCGCTGTTCAACGACGCTGCTCTCAACGTCGCGCGGGCCATGCGCTTCAACCCCGCCCAGGTGAACGGAGTGCCGGTGCGCGTCAGCATGGAGCTCCCGATCACCTTCAGGCCGAATCCCTGACGGCGGCCGAAAGCGGGTTCACAAGGGAGCAAGAAGAGAACGGCGGGAGGGCTGATGAAAGTGTGCACCGATGCTCTTGTAATTGCGGACGATCAATTTTAAGATCGAAATGCGCCAGCGTGCGACACTTTTCTTCACCCGTCAGGAGGAGAGACCATCGTGAGAGCGAGAGCATTGGCAGTATTTTCCGCCCTGATCGCCGCCACCGGAGTGTCCGCGTGCTCCGATGGACCGGTGGGGCCGGACGCGTCCGGGGTGAAACCCGAATCCCGGATGGCGCCGGTGTTCTCGGCGACGCCCGGTGCGGCGATTCGCGGACGGTACATCGTGGTGTTCCATCCGGGGTCGGACGCGGCCGGGGCGGCGCGGCAGGTGCTGGCCGCGCACGGCGGCGAGCTGCACTACACCTACTCGCGCGCCCTGACCGGCTTCGCGGCCACCCTTCCGGCTGCGGCCGTCGAGGCGCTGCGGCGCAACCCGCAGGTGAGGTACGTGCAGGAAGACGGGATCGCGACCATCAACACCACGCAGAGCAACGCACCCTGGGGGCTGGACCGCATCGACCAGCCGAACCTGCCGCTGAACGGCACCTACACCTACACGGCGACGGGCGCGGGCGTGCGGGTCTACGTCATCGACACGGGGATCCGCACCGATCACGTGGAGTTCGGCGGGCGCGCATCGGCCGGGTACGATGCGTACGGCGGCACCGGGCAGGACTGCAACGGGCACGGAACGCACGTGGCCGGCACGGCGGGCGGCAGCACCTACGGCGTGGCCAAGGGCGTGACGCTGGTCGGCGTGCGCGTGCTCGACTGCAACGGGTCCGGCAGCTGGAGCGCCGTGATCGCCGGAGTGGACTGGGTGACGCAGAACCACGTGAAGCCCGCCGTCGCCAACATGTCGCTGGGCGGCGGCGCCTACCAGGCGGTGGACGACGCGGTGAACAACTCGATCGCGGCGGGCGTGACGTACGCCGTGGCGGCGGGCAACGACGGCGCGGACGCCTGCAACTACTCGCCGGCGCGGGTGGCGGCGGCGCTCACGGTGGGCAACTCCACCTCGTCCGACGCGCGGGCGGCCACCTCCAACTACGGCACCTGCCTGGACCTCTTCGCGCCGGGCACCGACATCACCTCCGCGTGGTACACCAGCAGCACGGCCACCAACACCATCAGCGGCACCTCGATGGCGTCGCCGCACGTAGCAGGCGTGGCCGCGCTCTACCTGGAGGGCAACCCCACGGCGGCCCCCGCCACGGTTGCGTCGGCCATCATCAACGCGGCGTACACCAACAAGCTGACGAACATCGGCACCGGCTCGCCCAACCTCCTGTTGAACTCGCTGCTCACGACCCCACCGCCGCCGCCGCCGAGCCCGCTGACGGCCACGGTCGTCGGCTGCGACATGTACTCCTACACCACGTACAGCTGCACCGTCACGGCCAGCGGCGGCAGCGGCACCGGGTACAGCTTCACCTGGGCGTACGGGGGGGAGTACTACGACCAGGGCGGAGTCAGCAAGGCGTACGTCACGTGCAACAAGAATGGCTCGTATCCCTACTATACCAGTGGGTATATGAGCTCCTACGGAACCGTGACGGACAGCAACGGCAATTCGGCCTACTTCTCGATTTCGCGGTCCTGCTGACGCGCCGTCCGTTCGCCACGGAATGATTGGCGAGGGGGTGTGGAGCGAGATGCCCCGCACCCCGATCGCGCCGGCGAGCTGAGGCTGGGCTGGCCTGCGCGGGCTACGCTTCCGAGGGACTGTGGCCTCGCGACCGCCGCCTATTTTACGCCTGCGGACGTACTTTCCGTGAGAACGGCATTCTGTGCGTTCCACCGCTCTCCGGCTGGGTGAACTCCAGCGTTGCGCGAGGATCCGGACCCCACTTGCACTGCCTGAAAACGCCACTTGTAGTCTAAATACCCGGTCATCCTGACCACCCTTACACCACCATGCGAAAGGATGTGAAGCATGCGATACTCGACGTTTGGTCCCCTCCCGGCCCTGCTGGCGGCGGTTGCCGTGGCGGCGGGGTGTGCCGACGCGCCCACCACCACGCCCCTGCCCGCCACAGGCATCGCGCCGCTGCACGCGGCGGCGCCGTCGCAGCGGGTCAGCGACCGGTACATCGTCGTGTTCCGCGACGATACGCGGGACGCGCCCGGGCTTGCGGCGCGGCTGGTGGCGGAGCACGGCGGCACGCTGCATCACACGTACACCCACGCCCTCCGCGGCTTCGCGGCCACCCTGCGCCCCGCCGCCGTCGAAGCGCTGCGCCGCAACCCGCAGGTCAAGTTCGTGGAGGAGGACGGGATCGTGAAGGCGAGCACCACGCAGTACGGCGCGCCGTGGGGGCTGGACCGCATCGACCAGACGGTGGACGGCAACTACAACTACACGGCCACCGGCAGCGGCGTGCGCATCTACGTGCTGGATACGGGCATCCGCTTCGATCACGGGCAGTTCGGCGGCCGCGCGTCCGCGGGCTACGACGCGCTCGGCGGCAACGGATCCGACTGCAATGGCCACGGTACGCACGTCGCCGGCACCGCGGCGGGGAGCACGTACGGCGTGGCAAAGAGCGCCAGCGTGATCTCCGTACGCGTACTGGGCTGCAACGGCTCGGGCACCACCAGCGGCGTCGTGGCGGGCGTGGACTGGGTCACGCAGTACCACGTGAAGCCGGCCGTGGCGAACATGTCGCTGGGCGGGGGCGCCAGCACGGCCATCGACAACGCGGTAGCCAACTCCATCAGCGCCGGCGTGGTCTACGCCGTCGCGGCGGGCAACGATCGCGGCGATGCGTGCCTGTACTCGCCCGCGCGGGTGGCGGGGGCGCTCACCGTCGCCGCATCCGCGTCGGGCGACGAGCGGTCGTTCTTCTCCAACTACGGGCGCTGCGTGGACCTGTACGCGCCCGGCTCGAGCGTAACGTCGGCCTGGTACACCAGCACCTCGGCGACGATGACGCTCAACGGCACCTCCATGGCCTCGCCGCACGTGGCGGGGGTCGCCGCCCTGTACCTGCAGGGCAACCCCACCGCCTCGCCGGCCACCGTGTCGGCGGCGATCCTGAACTCGGGGGCCGTCAACGTGGTGATGGGCGCCGGCACGGGAGCACCCAACAACCGCGTGGTCAACTCCACGCTCACGGGCTACTCGCCGCCACCCGCCTTCCCGCAGACCGGCGCTCCCACGGCGTATCTCTCCTGCGGGTACGTCGGCGGCGGGATGGTGGACTGCAGCGCTTCCGCGTCGGGCGGCACGGGCAGTGGCTACGAGTACACCTGGATCAATGCGTCCGGCTACGACACGTACGGGTCGGTGCAGTGCCCGCAGACCCTCCACGGCACCTGGGTGGACGTGTACGTGACCGTGCTGGACAGCGGCGGCTCGGGCACTGAAAAGTGGCAGGCGGTGGAGTGCCCCGGCGGCATGTGGGAGCCCATCTGAGGCGCATCCGGCCCGCGTAAATAGGGGCTCACACAGAGACACGGAGCCACAGAGAGAACCGCACAAGGTTTTCTCTGTGGCTTTCAGTTCCCTCCGTGCTCTCTGTGTGAGGCTGTTCGTTGTTCGTGACCCGTGCGAGCCCGGCACCGGCGTGGTAGATTGCCCGCCGAATTGCGGGGATACCTCACACGCACACCACGGGCGGCGCGCGATGTCGATGCGGGAAAAGCTTGAAAAGCTGGAGGAGCTCCGCCGCCAGGCGGAGATGGGCGGCGGCGCCAAGCGCATCCAGGCGCAGCACGAGCGCGGCAAGCTCACCGCGCGCGAGCGGCTGGACGTGCTCCTGGACGAGGGATCGTTCGTGGAGCTGGACCGCTTCGTCGTCCACCGCGCCACCGACTTCGGGCTGGAGAACGAGAAGTACCTGGGCGACGGCGTGGTGACCGGCTACGGCACCATCCACGGGCGCCTCGTCTACGTCTTCTCGCAGGACTTCACCGTCTTCGGCGGGTCGCTCAGCGAGGCGCACGCGGAGAAGATCGTCAAGATCATGGACCTGGCGCTCAAGAACGGCGCGCCGGTGGTGGGCCTCAACGACTCGGGCGGCGCGCGCATCCAGGAAGGTGTCGTGTCGCTGGGCGGTTACGCGGACATCTTCCTGCGCAACACGCTGGCCTCCGGCGTCGTTCCGCAGATCTCGGCGATCCTGGGGCCGTGCGCGGGCGGCGCGGTGTACTCGCCCGCCATCACCGACTTCATCTACATGGTGCAGGGGTCGAGCTACATGTTCGTCACCGGGCCCAACGTGGTGAAGACGGTGACGCACGAGGACGTGACGATGGAGGAGCTGGGCGGCGCCGCCACGCACGCGGCGAAGAGCGGCGTGGCCCACTTCGCCGTCAAGAGCGAGGTGGAGTGCCTCCACAAGATCCGCCACCTCTTCGAGTTCATCCCGCAGAACAACCAGGACGACGCGCCGCGCAGGGCCACCGACGACCCGTTCGACCGGGCCGACGAGGAGCTGCTGGACGTGGTGCCGGAGAACCCGAACAAGCCGTACGACATGCACGACGTCATCCGCCGCGTGGTGGACGACGGCGAGTTCTACGAGGTGCACGCCGACTACGCCGGAAACATCCTCTGCGGCTTCGCGCACGCGGGCGGCCACTCCATCGGCATCGTGGCCAACCAGCCGGCGGTGCTGGCGGGAGTGCTGGACATCGACGCGTCGGTGAAGGCGGCGCGCTTCGTCCGCTTCTGCGACTGCTTCAACATCCCCATCCTGACCTTCGAGGACGTGCCGGGCTTCCTTCCCGGCGTCACGCAGGAGCACGGCGGCATCATCCGCCACGGCGCCAAGCTCCTCTACGCCTTCTGCGAGGCGACCGTCCCCAAGGTCACCATCATCACCCGCAAGGCGTACGGCGGCGCGTACGACGTGATGAGCTCCAAGCACATCCGCGGCGACATCAACTACGCCTGGCCCACCGCCGAGATCGCGGTTATGGGGGCCAAGGGCGCCGTGGAGATCCTGTACCGGCGCGAGATCGGCACCGCCGAGGACCCGGCGGCCGCCGCCGACGCCCGGCAGCAGGAGTACGCGGAGCGCTTCGCCAACCCGTTCGCCGCCGCCGCCCGCGGCTACGTGGACGACGTCATCGATCCGCGCGAGACGCGTGCGCGGGTGATCAGCGCCTTCGACATGCTGCAGAACAAGCGCGACAGCAACCCGCCGCGCAAGCACGGCAACATTCCGCTCTGATGACCATCGACGAGCTGCTGGCGGGCTACTCGCCCGAGGTGCGCGATCTCGCCCTGCGCGCCTGCGACCTGGTGCGCGCCGTGCTCCCGGACGCCGTGGTCAAGGTGCATCCGGGGTGGAAGAACATCATGTTCAGCACCGGCCCGCGCATGGGCGACATGGTGGTGGCGGTGATGCCGCTCCGCGCGCGGATCAATCTCCATCTTGCCGGCGCCGACCTGCCGGACCCCGCGGGGCTGCTGGAGGGAACCGGCAAGATGGGGCGGCACGTCAAGGTCGACTCGCCGGCCGTGTTGGAGAGCCCGGCCGTTCGCGAGCTGCTGCTGGCCGCGGTGGCGCACCAGTCGCACCCAGCCGCGGAGCGCGTCGCGAAGGCCGGCCCCCCGGCGGACGGCTACCGCGCCTACGCCAGCAAGACGATCGGCGTCCCGCTCGACACCCTCTTCGCCGCCTGGACGGACGACGACATGCGCCGCCGGTGGCTCGGCGACCACCCCGTTACCGTCCGCGGCACCACCCCCGGCAAATCGCTTCGCGCCCGCTGGGCCGACATGCCCATCGACGTGCGCTTCGAGTCCAAGGGCGACACCAAGAGCAGCGTCAGCATCGACCACCGCGGCATCCCGTCCGAGGAAGAGGCGGCCGCGTTGAAGGCTTCGTGGGGCGCGGCGCTCGAGAGCTTGAAGGCGCTCCTCGCTCGATGAGCCTTGCGCAGAGAGAAGGAGACACCGGGAGCTTCTCCCGGTGTCTCTTTTTTTTCTTGTCAGCGACCAAGGCGAGATCTCCGGCACGATCCGGCCTCGTCACGCTCCTAATGGCCTGCGGAAAGTGCTCCAGTGTGGGCGCGCCGTTCGGGCACGGGCAGTCCGAAGAAGGGCAAGATCCGGGCAGCGGAAGACCCAATGGAGCGCTACGGCTCGTTTAGGGACGCTCGCGTAAAATCAAGGGAAAATGGTACGCAACTCGCGCGTGGCGGCGTGAGAACGTGAACTACGCGCAGCCAGGCTACCTTGATGATTCGACACACGCCGGACCCGCCGCCACGGTGGCGGAACGATCCACTCGTACTGTACCACGGCACGCTCTTCACGCGGTACCTGGAGATCGCGCGCGACGGAGTTCAGGTCGGCCGCGGGCGTGACGGTACTGATTTCGGACGCGGCTTCTATGCGACGCTGGATCGCGATCAAGCGATGAGGTGGGCAACTCGTCTCGCCGCAGGTCGCAAGGACAAGCCAGTCGTCGCCTTCGCTGGGGTGAGTCGCGACGACCTCGCTTCGCTCGAGTGCCTGTTCTTCGTGCGGGGCGACGAGGGCGCGGATGACTTCTGGAGCTTCGTTTTTCATTGCCGGCGCGGCGCGAAAACGCATGCGCGCCGCGGCGGCCAACGCACGATGTACGACGTGGTCGCGGGTCCCGTTTCCAGGAACTACCACCTGAGAAGCGCGTACGAGAACATGGACCAGATCTGCTTCCATACCGGCGCGGCAGAGCAGGTCCTGAACAGCGTGCCCTGGAGCTGCTATGATCCCGGAACTTGAAGTAGACGCCTTCTGGCTCGCGACCATCGAGTGCCTGGTCCGCTACCACGGGTTCACGCACGAGGAAGCGATGAGCGGAGTTGCAGCCTTTCGGCACCGGATCGCGCAGTCTCCTCTGCCGAGCCCTGACGAGATGGTGTACCATGACGAGCCGTTCAACGTCGCTTGCGATATCGCGGGGCGGGAGCTGGACCGCTTTGCTATCATCGATGAATACGAGCGCCTGCTGGGCGATGCGTTGGAACGCGCTGCTGGCGAGCTCGCCACCAGTTGGCGCGAGGAGTAGGCCGATGCTTTGTGGTTTGAACAGGTACTTGCCGCATCATATATGATCACCGCACAGCGGGCGTACGGGACGAGGCTCACGATCCTGCTGGCGGCCGGGGTGAACGACATCATGTTTGGCGCCGCCGATCTCGCGGGGAACCGGAAGAAGGTGGACGACCGGGTGGTCTATCCCCGGCCGGGTGAGTAAGCGAAGAAGGGAGGGGGTCTGGATGCAACGGAGAGGGCGCGGAGAGATTTTCGCGCCCTCTCTTCGTTTGGCTACCGCGCGGTGCGGGCCGCGAGCACGCGCTGGACGATGCCGTCGATGGCGTTTTGCTCGATCCAGCGGGCGACGATGACGAGGTCGTTCTCGGGGTCTACGTAAATGACGTTGGTGCCGTTGCCCAGGTGCATGAAGGCCGACGCGGGGGCGCTGGGGAGGCGCTTGCGGTCGGTGTTCAGGAACCAGTTCATGAAGCCGTAGCCCGGCTCCGGCGCGGTGGGGGTGAGCGCCATCCGCACCCACTCCTCCGAGAGGATCTGGCGGTCGCGCCAGCGGCCGCGGCGCAGCGTCAGGTAGCCAAAGCGCGCCATGTCCCGCGCGCTGATGAACATCCCGCCGCCCCAGTGCCCCCCGCCGCTCACCGACTGCACCGCCACCCCGTCCATCAGCACCCACGAGTTCTCATACCCCGTCCAGCGCCACGACGGCGACGCGCCGATGGGGTCCATCACCTCCTCGCGCAGCACCTGCGGCAGGGGGCGGCGCAGCACGTTGAGCGCGGCGAGCGCCAGGACGTTCACGCGCACGTCGTTGTACTCGTAGGCGGTGCCGGGGTCCTTGCGCGGGCGCGTGAGCCACTCGGACGGCGTCTGGCTGGGACGGTCCGCCCACTCCGGCTTGCCCCAGAGCGTCCCCTCCCAGTCGCTCGTCTGGCGCAGGAGGTCGTCCCAGGTGATGCGGCGGTTGTGCGGCGTGTCGAAGGGGCGCAGCGGCGTGCCCGCGCCCATGCCTGCATCGTGGCGCGCGCCGCCGGCAGGGATCACCATCACCGGGGCCATGGAGCGCCACACGGGTGCGCGCAGGTCGCGGATCAGCCCGCGGTCGAACGCCACGCCCACCACGCTCGAGAGGAAGCTCTTGGTGACGCTGAAGGTCATGTCCACGCGGTACGGATCGCCCCATTCGGCCACGATGTAGCCGTTGCGGATGATCATCCCCGTGGGGTCGCCACGCGGCTGGAAGGGGCCCACCGCCTCGCCGAACGGCTCGCGTCCGAAGGTCTGGTAGTGGGCGAGCTCCAGGTCGCGCGGAGCCTTCGACTCGCTGGCGATGGCGAAGCGCACCGCTTCCTGGAGCCGCGCCGAGTCCAGCCCGGCCTGCGCGGGCGTGCGCCGCTGCCAGTCGTCGCCGGGGCCGGGATAGTAGGCGTTGCGCGGCTGCGCGGCGGGGCGCTGCGCGAGGGCGGCTCCCTGTGGCGCGCCGGCCAGGAGGAGGAGGACGAGCGCGAGGCGGCGGATGGACGGCACGGGTGAATGGCTGCGCATCACGCCGTCACCCCAGCCGCTGGGCGTGCGAACGCTTCGTGGCGCGCATCGCCGGGGCCCCAGTGGGCCACGGAGAACCAGATGATGAAGCCCAGCACCAGCGCGATCAGGAGGAGCGCGATCCAGGTGCTCACGCGGCCACGCCGGGTGTTGATGGGTGGATCCTGGTAGTCGTTCTTCATGGCGGTGCCGGCGTTGGAGTGCGTCGTACGATGCGCGCGGACCCGCGCAACTCCCGTGCTTGCGCGCCCCGGCTGGCAGCACAGCGCGGGCATCCGTAGTTTCACCTGCGCAGCCCCTCTGCCCCACGATTATCAGGAGCCCGTCCTTGGAGATCACCGCCACCTTTTCGCCCCCCGCTGAAGGCGAATACGCGTCCTTTTATGCCGGCTACGTCGCGCTTGCGTCGCAGGGCGACCTGCTGAGGCGGCTGGAGGCGCAGATCCAGGAGGTGTCGGGTCTGCTGCGCGGCCTTTCCGAGGAGGAGGCGATGTTCCGGTACGCGCCCGGGAAGTGGAGCGTCAAGGAGGTCGCCGGTCACCTGGCGGACACGGAGCGCATCATGGCGTACCGCGCGCTCCGCATCGCACGGGGCGACACCACGCCGCTGCCGGGATTCGACGAGAACAGCTTCGTGGCGACCGCGGGCTTCGACGCGCGCCCGCTCCCTTCGCTCGTGGAGGAGTGGGAGACGGTGCGCCGCGCCAGCCTGCTCCTGCTGCGCGGCTTCGACGCCGAGGCGGCCGGCCGCGTGGGGACCGCGAGCGAGGCGCCGATCACGGCGCGGGCGCTGGCGTACATCATCGCCGGGCACGTGGCGCACCACCTGGAGATCCTGCGCACCCGCTACTCCCTCGCCTGAGCATCCATGGACACTCAGGCCACTCCTCACGAGATCTATCTCGGCCGCGGCGGCGACCGCAGCGGCCCATACACGATGGACCAGGTGAGGGACCTGGTGGGGGAGGGGCGGTTCTCGCCGGGCGACTGGGCCTGGTATCCGGGCGCGCCGCAGTGGATCGAGATCCGCGGCCTTCCGGGGCTCGCGCTCTCCAGCTTGCCGCGGCCGCCGGGCTACCAGGCGCCGCTGGCGAGGACGGCGACGGTGACGCGGTTCGCCGGGTTCTGGATTCGCTTCGCCGCCATCCTGATCGACTCCATGGTCCTCCTAATCCCGCTCAAATACCTCCGAAGCCTTCTCATCGAGGAAAGAACGGGCGACCCGGCGGCGGATCTCTGGGTGAACCTGGCGTCGCTCGCCCTGACCGTGTTCGTGCACCTGGCCTACCGGTCCGCGTTCCACGCGTCCCCATGGCAGGCGACGATCGGCAAGCGCGCGGTGGGGATCCAGGTCACCGACCTGCAGGGGCGGCGCATCACCTTCGACCACGCGACGGGGCGCTGCCTCGCCGAGTTCGTGTCCGGCTGGACGCTGGGGATCGGGTACGTGATGGCGGGACTCTCCTCGCGCAAACAGGCGCTGCACGACAAGATCGCGGGAACGCTGGTCCTCTACCGCTGACTGGTCGCGCCGGTGCGACGGACGGGCGCGATCAATCGCGCCCCCACGGGTTTGGCGCGGCGAGCGGAGTTCTCCCCCTCGCCCGCCCTGCGCCCCCGCGGGCGGGGGAGGGGGCCGGGGGGAAGGGGCGGCTCGCGGAACCAGTGCGGGCGCTGTACCTTGCCGCGCTGTCGCGCACCACGAAACGCCCCGCGCGCGCGGGGCCGAACCGAGCACCTCCGGAACGCGTGTTCAAGAAGATCCTGGTAGCCAACCGCGGTGAGATCGCACTGCGCGTGATCCGCGCCGCGCACGAGCTGGGCATCGAGGCCGTGGCGGTCTACTCCGAGGCAGACCGCCTGGCCCCCCACGTGCTCGCCGCCGACGAGGCGTACCTGATCGGCCCGCCGCCCTCCGCGCAGAGCTACCTGCGCGCGGACGTGCTGATCGAGGTGGCGAAGGCGTGCGGCGCCGAGGCGATCCACCCCGGCTACGGCTTCCTCAGCGAGCGCGCCCCGTTCATCCAGGCGGTGCGCGACGCGGGGCTCGTCTTCATCGGCCCCTCGCCCGAGGCGGTCACCGCGATGGGCGACAAGACGGCGGCGCGTTCGCGGATGATCGACGCCGGCGTCCCCGTCGTGCCCGGCACCAAAGAGGCGCTGCGCGACGCGGCGGAGGCGCGCACGGTGGCGGGGGAGATCGGCTATCCGGTGCTCCTCAAGGCGGCGGCGGGTGGAGGCGGGAAGGGGATGCGCATCGTGGCCAGCGAGGACGAGATCGAGCGCGCCTTCGAGGCCGCCGGCAACGAGGCGCAGTCCGCGTTCGGCGACCGCTCCGTGTACGTGGAGAAGTACCTGGAGGGGCCGCGCCACATCGAGATCCAGCTCCTGGCCGACCGCCACGGCAACACGCTGCACCTGGGCGAGCGCGAGTGCTCCATCCAGCGCCGCCACCAGAAGCTGATCGAGGAAGCCCCCAGCGCCGTCCTCACGCCGGACGAGCGCCGCGCGATGGGGGAGATGGCCGTCGCGGCGGCGCGCGCGGTGAGCTACGAGGGCGCCGGCACGGTGGAGTGCCTCTACCAGAACGGCGAGTTCTACTTCCTTGAGATGAACACGCGCATCCAGGTGGAGCACCCCGTAACCGAGCTGGTGACGGGGGTGGACCTGGTGCAGTGGCAGATCCGCGTGGCGGCGGGCGAGGCGCTCCCCTTCACCCAGGACGACATCACCTGGAACGGGCACGCCATCGAGTGCCGCATCACCTCCGAGGACCCCGCCAACAACTTCCTGCCATCGACGGGCCGCATCGGGAACCTGACGCTCCCCTCCGGGCCGGGCGTGCGCTGGGACGGCGGCATCGCGACGGGGGTGGAGGTGGGGCTCTTCTACGATCCCATGCTCGCCAAGCTGATCGTCCACGCGCCCACCCGCATCGAGGCGATCGACCGGATGAAGCGGGCGCTGCTGGAGTTGCGGCTGGAGGGCGTGGACACCAGCGTCCCCTTCCACCTGCGCGTGATGGACGAGGCGGACTTCCGCGCCGGCCGTCTCGACATCAAGTACCTGGAGAAGCACGAGGCCGAGCTGCTGGGCGAGAGCACGGACGAGGAGCTGATCCGCGCCGCCGCTCTCGCCGCCGCGCTGCTGGAGGAGGAGCGCCGCAATCAGCGCTCGGTTCCGCGCCCACAGGGGTCCACCTCCACGGGCGGCGGGAGTGCGTGGAAGAGCCGCGCGGGCTGGAGACGGGGTTGAAGGGTCCGCGGGCGAGGCGGCCGGTCGCGCGCCGCGAGCCGCCGCGGCCGGTGCGGGTGCGCATCGACTCCATCGCGGGGGGCGGGGAAGGGGTGGGGCGGCTCCCGGACGGGCGCGTCGTCTTCGTGCACCGCACCGCCCCCGGCGACCTGGCCGAGGTCGCGCTGACCGAGAAGCGCGACCGTTGGGCGCGCGGCCGCCTTCTGCGCGTGCTGGAACCGTCGCCCGAGCGGCGGGATGCGCCGTGCCCGCACTACGCGCGCTGCGGCGGGTGCACGCTGGAGCACATGCCGTACGATGCGCAGCTCCGCGCCAAGGCCCGCATCGTCGCGGACGCCCTCACGCGCATCGGCGGGGTGCCGACGGAGCCGCCCGAGGTGGTGCCCTCGCCGCGCGAGTTCCGCTACCGCAATCGCGTCTCCTTCGCCCTGCGGCGGCGGGAGAACGGGCGGGTGGAGGCCGGCTTCCACGGCCTGGGCGAGCCGGACGAGGTGGTGGACATCGAGGGCTCGTGCCTCCTCCCCGAGGAGCCGATCGCCCGTGTGTGGGACGCCATCCGCGCCAACTGGGGCCCCGACGCGCGACTCCTTCCCTCCGGCGAGCGGCTGCGGCTCACGCTGCGCGCGACGGCGAGCGGTGAGGTGTCGCTGCTGGTGGAGGGCGGCTTCACCCCCGGCCGGCCCGACGAGCTGATGGAGCGCGTCCCCGGCCTGGTCGCCGTCTGGCACCGGCCGCGCGAGGCGTCGCCGGAGCTGATCGCGGGCTCGCCGGGGCTGCCGGAGACGTGGGGCGACGAGACGGTGGAGCTGAGCGGCACCGCCTTCCTGCAGGTGAACCGCGAGGCCGCCGCGCTGCTGGAGGCGCACGTCCTGGAGCGCGCGGGCGACGTCGCGGGGCTGCGCGTGGTGGATGCGTACTGCGGCGTGGGCCTCCACGCCCGCCGCTTCGCACGGGACGGCGCCCATGTAGTCGGCATCGAACTGGACCCACAGGCGGTGGAGGCGGCGATCGCGGCCGCCCCGCCCGGCGCCGAGTTCGTGGAGGGGCCTGTCGAGGAGCTGATCCGCCAGCACCTCCCCGCCGATCTCGTCATCCTGAACCCGCCCCGCGCCGGCATCGCGGCGGAGGTGGCGGATGCGCTCGTGGCGGCGCGTGCGGAGCGCATCCTCTACGTCTCGTGCAACCCGGCGACGCTGGCGCGCGACCTGAAGAGGCTGTCGTCCGCGTACACGCTGGTGAGGATCCGCTCCTTCGACCTTTTTCCGCAGACCGCGCACGTGGAGAGCGTGGCGGAGCTGCGGTCCAACGCTGACCCGAGCTGACATGCGCTACTTCGTGACGATCGGCGACCGCACGCTGGAGGTGGACCTCACCGGCGCGACGCCCATGGTGGACGGTACTCCCGTGCACGCGCAGCTCGCGCACCTCCCCGGCACCCCCGTGCGCAGCCTGATCGCGGGCGGGCGCTCGCACACCCTCACCGCGCACGCCGGCGACCGCAAGGGGCGCTGGCAGATCACGATGGGCGGCCGACGCTTCGCCGCCGACGCCGTGGACGAGCGCACCCGCGCCATCCGCGAGATGACCGGCGCGACCGAGGACGAGGCGAGCAAGGAGATCGTGGCGCCGATGCCCGGCATGGTGGTCAAGATCGAGGTGGAGGTGGGGCAGGCGGTCAAGGCGGGGCAGGGCGTCATCATCGTGGAAGCGATGAAGATGGAGAACGAGCTCAAGGCGCCCGCGGACGGTGTCGTCGCCAAGATCGCGGTGCAGGAGCGGCAGACGGTGGACAAAGGCGCCACGCTGATCGTCCTCGAATAGATCCTAACAGCAGTCTCACGCGGCGGCGCGGAGCCGCTGAGAGAGCACGCGAAGTTCTCTCCGTGTCTCCGCGCCTCCGCGTGAGACCAGTTGTTACTATCCGGAACTGGGGGACCGTTGCCGCTGACCGTTTCGCATCCCGCGGCCGCGTGGCTGGTGAGGCGTGTGGCGCCGCGGCTGCCGCTGGACGCGCTGGTGCTGGGTACGATGGCGCCGGACTTCGAATACATCCTGAGATTGCGGGTGTACGGCCGCTTCGGGCACACGCCGCTCGGCCTCTTCCTGTTCTGCCTTCCGGTCGGCCTGGTGGCGTGCGCCGTGTTCCGCGCGCTGGTGCGCCCCACGGCCATGCGGCACCTCCCCGGGGGACTGCGCTCGCCCGCGCCGCGCCATGGATGGCTCGCGTCGGCCGTGGCGGTGCTGGCGGGTGCGGTGACGCACGTGCTGTGGGACTCCGTCACGCACGGAAGCGCGGACCTGGCCGTCGATTCGCCGCTGCTGCGCGAGATGGTGGCGGGCGTGCCCGTATATCACGTGCTGCAGCACGTTTCCACGCTGGTGGGCGCGGTAGTGATCGCGTTCTGGGTGCGCGCGTGGGTGCGAAGCCACCCCGCCGAGGCGCGGCGGTATGCTCCGGGCGAGCGGAAAGCGGCGCTGCGTGTGGCCGGCGCGATGGTGGCGTTCGCCGCGCTCACCGCGATGCTGAACGGTGCGCGCCGCCTGCACGCCGGCCCCGTGGTGGCGCTGGGGTACGCGGCGGTGGGCGGAATGGCGGGGCTCGCCGTGGCGGCGGTGGCCTATGGCGCGGCCACCCGGCGGGATGATGCTGCCGGGTGATCCGCGCATTATCTTGCCCGCGTACTCCGTCCGCCTTCTCCTCCGCCTGGTTCGCATGAACAAATCCATCTTTGTCGCCGCGGCGTGCGCCCTCGCGGCGTGCT
Source organism: Longimicrobium sp. (assembly GCA_036387335.1). Taxonomy (NCBI): domain Bacteria; kingdom Pseudomonadati; phylum Gemmatimonadota; class Longimicrobiia; order Longimicrobiales; family Longimicrobiaceae; genus Longimicrobium; species Longimicrobium sp. The sequence goes on along the minus strand of DASVTZ010000178.1, from coordinate 26,034 downwards.
CGTCTCCCGCCGCAAGGCCGGCCACCGGGCCCGCACCCAGCGCGCCCGCCCAGAGCTCCTTCGCGCAGCGTGTGGCGGGGATGGCGCGCCAGGACGGCTACTTCCCCCTGTACACGGACGCGAAGACGGGGAAGCTGATGCTGGAGGTGCGGCGCGTGGGGGAGGACTTCCTCTACCTCAACTCGCTCGCGACCGGCATCGGCTCCAACGCGCTGGGGCTGGACCGCGGGACGATCGGCGACGGCGTGGTGGTGCGCTTCGAGAGGCACGGGCCGAAGCTCCTCCTGGTGGAGCAGAACACCGGTTTCCGCGCGGTCAGTGGGAGCGCGGCGGAGCAACGAGCGGTGGCGGAGTCGTTCCCCACTTCGGTGCGCGGCGCGTTCCCGGTGGTGGCCGAAGAGGGCGGGCGCATCCTGATCGACGCGACCGACTTCTTCCTCCAGGACGCGTTCGGCGTCGCGGGGCAGATCCGGAGAGCGGGGCAGGGGGAGTTCAGGATGGACCGCGAGCGGAGCACCATCTATCTGCCGCGCACGAAGTCGTTCCCCACGAACACCGAGATCGAGTCGCTCCTCACCTGGGCCAGCGACAACCCGGGGCCCGAGATCGTCCGCCACACACCGGACGGGCGCTCGCTGTCGCTGCGGCAGCACCACTCTTTCGTCGAGCTCCCGCCGCCCGGCTACCGCCCGCGCGCGTTTGACCCGCGCATCGGCTTCTTCCCGCTCACCTTCTTCGACTTCAGCCAGCCGCTCGACCGCGCCTTTCAGCAGCGGTGGATCACGCGATGGAGGCTGGAGAAAAAGGATCCCTCCGCCGCGAGGTCCGAGGCGGTGCGGCCGATCGTGTACTACCTCGATCCCGGCATCCCCGAGCCGTACCGCACGGCCTTTCGCGAGGGCGCGAGCTGGTGGAACCGGGTGTTCGAGGCGGCGGGGTTCATCAACGCTTTCCAGGTGATGGACCTTCCCGAGGGCGCCGACCCGATGGACGCGCGCTACTCGGTGGTGCAGTGGGTGCACCGCACCGATCCGGGATTTTCCATCGGCCCCTCCTTCACCGACCCGCGCACCGGCGAGATCATCAAGGCCGCCGTGCGCATGGACTCGTACCGCTCGCTGACCGACTACAACATCTTCGCCGGCACCCTGCCGACGGTGGTGGAGCCGGTGGGCGACTGGGTGGCGAGCCTGGGCGGAGACGATGGAGAGGCGTTCGCGCTGGCGCGGCGAAGGCAGCACGTGGCGCACGAGATCGGGCACACGCTGGGGTTAGCGCACAACTTCACGGCCTCCACCTACGGCCGCGCGTCGGTGATGGACTACCCGGGGCCGCTGATCGAACTGCGCAACGGCCGCATCGACCTGTCGCGCGCCTACCGCGCCGGGCCGGGCGCGTACGACACGCTCGCCATCCGCTACGCCTACACCCCCTTCGCCACGCCCGAGGACGAGGCGCGCGGGCTGCGCGACATCATGGCCGAGGGGATGCGCCGCGGCCTGCGCTTCATGGGCGACCGCGACGCGGACGAGGCGGGGATGATGCCCGGCGTCACGCGCTGGGCCAACGGCCCGGACCGCATCGCGGAGCTGCGGCGGACGATGGAGGTGCGGCGTTTCCTCCTGGACCGCTTCAACACCGCCGCCATCCGCCCCGGCGAGCCGATGTACCTTCTGAGCCAGCGGCTGGCGCCCGTATACCTGCATCACCGCTACGCGCTGGAGGCCGCCATCAAGTCGATCGGCGGGCTGGAGTACACCTTTGCGCTGGCCGGCGACGCGCAGGTGCCGGCCACCATCCACGACCCCGCGGAGCAGCGGCGCGCCCTCGATCTCCTCGTCCGCGCGATGCAGCCGGAGGAGCTGGCGATCCCCGAGCGCGTCGCGGCGCTGATCCCGCCGCCGCCGTTCGGCTACTCGGGGAACGCACAGTCGTTCGCGTCACCGGGCGGCGGCGCGTTCGATCCGCTGGCGGCGGCTGAGGGACTCTCCGCGAGCATCGCCAACGGCGTGCTGCACCGGGAGCGGGCGGCGCGGCTGGTCTCCTTCCACGCCCGCAACCCCGCGGCCCCCTCACTGGACGAGGTGATCGGGCGTCTGGTGGATGGCACCTGGGGTGCGCCCGCGTCATCGAACCCGCGCGATGCCGCCCTGCGCCGCGTGGCCCAGCGCGCGGTGCTCGACCGCCTGATCGCCCTCGCCGCCGACCGGATGGCGGTGCCGCAGGCGCGCGCAACGGCGGAGCTTCACCTTTCGCGCCTGGCCGACCGTCTCCGCGCCCGCCGCGCCGGCGACGTGGCGCAGCGTGCCCACGACGAGCACGCCGCCCGCGAGATCCGCCGCTTCCTGGAGCGCGCCGCGCCGCCCACCGAGCCCACGCAGCCCCTGCCGCTGCCGCCTGGGACGCCGATCGGGAGTCCGTGAGGGGGGGCGAAGGCCCCCTCCCCCGCTCGTTCCTCGCGGCCCCTCCCCCAAACCGCGGGGGAGGGGCTTTTGGCGGGCGTAGGTGCGCATGGCCTGGGGCGGAGCGGGGGCGGGCACGGGCAGCCACGTGGGGCAGCCCCTACGGGGTTGGGTGTACGTTGCGGGGGCGGCGCGGGGCGGGGGAGGGCAGACACGCAGGTCTGCCCCTACCGGCATCGGTATCGTGGGCAGGAGGCGGTGCGGCGGCGGGCACGGGCGCGATAAATCGCGCCCCTACGAGCATTTGCGCGGTTCACGCCCCCTCTCTCGATAACGGCGAGGGCGCAGCCCTCTCCTGTTATCGGGAGAGGGGGCAGCGAGGAACGAGCGGGGGTGAGGGCCAACCCCGGCTTGCAGCCCTGAGGGACGCCGAGCGGCTGAAGAGCTTCTTCGAGGCGTAGTGTCAGAAGCCCATGTAGCGCTCAAGTGCGCCGTTGCGGAGGGCTTCTTCGAGGCTGTGCGGCTCGGGGGCGGTTTCAGGAGCGCGTTCGCGTAAGTACGTCACCATCTCCCGCGCCAGCCGGGCGGCCGCGGCGGCGATCTCTGCGTCCGTCGCGGGGGCGAACCCGGCGCACGTCTCGAAGTCCTCCCGGTAGTGTTCCGGCGCGTTCGCGAGGCTCAACGCGGCCGCGAACGCTTCGAGCGGCGTCCGCACCACGACCTCGTCGTTGAAGGGCCGCAGGAGCGGCGGCGCGTACTCCGCCAGCAGCCGGGCGGCCCATCGAAGCTGGGGATGGTCCCGCCGCTCGGCCGCGCGCCTGATCTTCATGTGGAGCTCGACGAAATCCCCGAACTCCGGTGGGCCTCCCGGAAAGTGGAGGCTGGGATCAGCCCCCAGCACCTTGACCGCGGCCGGCGTGCTCCAGACGTACCTCTGCGGCTCGAGAACGGGGAACCCGAGCGACCAGGAAGCCGGCGCTTGCGGTACCGGCGGCGCGAGCAATTCCACCTCGATCGACACGTGGACCATTCGGCCCGCTGACGTGGGATAGAACCACGTGCGATATTCAACCCGAGGCTCGCCCGCGGTCCGTCCCGTCAGGTCGATGTCGCTGTACTCGTCGCCCTCGCCACGCGCGAAGCTTCCGCCGAGCAGCAGGGCCTGCAGCGCCGGCTCCTCCCTGCGGAGCCGCTCCACGACCCGGTCGAGCACGTCCTGCGGCGTGGGATACTCCGCCATTCTCCTCCTTGGGGTAAGATGTGTGGTCCGGGATCGCGGCGGCAGAATCCATTCCCATCAACCGGCGTTAACTTAGGGCGCTGGAACCAGGGCCCGCCTCACCCGTAGTCTCTTCGGTGCAACGTTCCACTCACCGGGACCCTCATCCCACGATGTCCAGAATCGGCGCGGCGATCGCTCTCGGAGTGCTGGCGATCATCATGTTCTTCGGGTTCCTCAACTCCAACGCCGCACTCGCGGCGCCCGCGACCCTCGGCGCGCTGCTGCTGACGGTGGGGCTTCCCGCGGCGGGCGCACTGCTGCTGGCGCGCGGGCACTACGCGGAGCGTGCGCGCCTCACCACGCGGAAGGAGCAGCTTCGGCGGCAGGGCACCGAGGCGGAGATCCTGCGGCTGGCGCGGGAGCACGGCGGCAGGCTGGCGGCCGTCGAAGTCGCCATCGAGCTCGGCACCTCGCCGGAGGAGGCCAAGGAGTGGCTGGACGCGATGGCGCTGCGCAACCAGGCTGAGGTGCAGATCACCGGCGACGGCGTGCTCGTCTACAGCTTCTACGACGTGCGCTACCTGGGCGGAAAGGAGTCCGCCAGGGACGTCCTCGATGCCTGAGCGCCCCCTTCGGCTGGAGTGCCCCGTCTGCCTGGGCGTGCGCCTGGCCACGAAGCGCATCGCCGACGACTCCCCGCTCGAGATCGACCACTGCCCGCGCTGCGGCGGCGTGTGGTTCGATCACGGCGAGGCGGACGAGCTGCAGCGCCTGGGCACCCCGCGGAAGCTGCGGACCCATGTTCCGCTCCTGCGCGGCCACCAGCGCATGGCGTGCCGTGGTTGCGAGGCCCGCATCCAGCGCGCCGCCGCCGTGTGCGACGGGTGCGGTCACAAGAACGTGATCGACTGCCCCGTGTGCGACCGTCCGATGGAGCGCGAGACCAGCACCGGCCTGCGCCTCGACGTCTGCCGCAGCTGCCGAGGCGCCTGGTTCGACAACGACCAGCTCCGCGCCATCTGGAGCTCGCAGCTCCCGGCGGTGAGTCAGCAGTCGCACGGCGTGGGCGTGTGGGACATCCCTTACATCGACCTCGACGGCGCGGACATCGGGAGCGGGTTGGAGCTGGGCAACGCGTTCGACGCGATCCCCGATGCGGCGGGAGGAGTCTTTGAGGGCGCCGTCTCGCTGATCGAGGCGGGTGCGGATGCGGCGGGTGCGGTGTTCGAGGTGATCGGCAGCATCCTGGAGTTCCTCTTCGGCCTCCTGGAAGGCCTGTAGCGGCGACGACGTGCACGGGTAGCAAATCCGCCTGTGGGCGTTATCTTTGCCCGTGCAGATCCAGAGGCGGGCGCGGTGCCCGCGGCGATCGAGACCTACGCGGCTCCCGAGATGAGCGATACACTGGCGGTCACCAACCTGGGCGAGGATTCGGGCACTCCGGACGGCGGCAAGGCGTCGTGGACGGAGCGCGCCGTCACGCCCGTGCTCGCGAAGCACGCCGAGCGCCGCGAGCGCTTCGAGTCGACCAGCGGCGTGGAGGTGGACCGCCTCTACACTCCCGAGGACACCGCCGGGCTCGACTACGACCGCGACCTCGGCTATCCGGGCGAGTTCCCGTTCACCCGCGGCATCCAGCCGACCATGTACCGCGGGCGCTTCTGGACGATGCGCCAGTACGCCGGCTTCGGCACGGCCGAGGAGACCAACGAGCGCTTCAAGCTCCTGTTGGCCGCGGGGCAGACGGGGCTCTCCACCGCCTTCGACCTCCCCACGCAGATGGGGTACGACTCCGACCACTCGATGGCTGCCGGCGAAGTCGGCCGCGTGGGCGTGGCGATCGACTCGCTCGCCGACATGCGCAAGCTGCTGGCGGACATCCCGCTGGACCGCGTGTCGGCCTCGATGACCATCAACGCGACGGCGTCCATCCTCCTGGCCTTCTACATCGCGGTGGCGGACGAGCGCGGCATCCCGCGAAACAAGATCTCGGGGACGATCCAGAACGACATCCTCAAGGAGTACATCGCGCGCGGCACCTACGTCTTTCCGGTGGAGCCGTCGCTGCGCCTGATCACCGACATCTTTGCGTTCTGCAACGCGGAGGTGCCCAGGTGGAACACCATCTCCATCAGCGGCTACCACATCCGCGAAGCCGGCTCGACCGCCGCGCAGGAGATCGCCTTCACCTTCGCGGACGGGCTGGAATACGTGCGCCGCGCGCAGGCGGCCGGGCTGGACGTCAACAAGTTCGCGCCGCGCCTCTCCTTCTTCTTCGCCTCGCACAATGACCTGTTCGAGGAAGTCGCCAAGTTCCGCGCGGCCCGCCGCCTCTGGGCGCGGCTGATGCGCGAGCGCTTCGGCGCGTCGGATGAGGCCGCCAAGCTCCGCTTCCACACCCAGACGGGCGGCGTCACGCTGCAGGCGCAGCAGCCGCTCAACAACGTGGTGCGCGTGACGGTGCAGGCGCTCGCGGCCCTCCTCGGCGGCACGCAGTCGCTGCACACCAACGGCTACGACGAGGCGCTCTCCCTCCCGACCGCCCAAGCTGCCACGCTGGCGCTCCGAACGCAGCAGGTGCTCGCCTTCGAGAGCGGCGCCGCGGACACGGTGGACCCGCTGGCCGGCTCGTACTTCGTGGAGTCGATGACCGACGCCGTGGAGGCCAAGGCGCGCGAGTACCTGGACAAGATCGAGGAGATGGGCGGCGCCGCGGCGGCGATCGACTACATGCAGGAGGAGATTCACCGCGCCGCCTACGACCACCAGATCGCCGTCGAGCGCGGCGACCGCGTGATCGTGGGCGTCAACCGCTTCCAGGCCGCCGAGGGTGATCCGGTGGACCTGGCCCAGCCCGACTTCACCGCCCTGGAGCGCGGCCAGCAGAAGCAGCTCGCCGAGCTCAAGTCTGGGCGCGACGCCGGCGAGGTCCGCGCGCGCCTGGAAGCGATCCGCGCCGCCGCCCGCGGCACCGACAACCTGATGCCCCACATCATCGACGCCGTCAAAGCCATGGTCACCCTCGGCGAGATCAGCGACGCGCTGCGCGCCGAGTGGGGCGTGCACCGGCCGGCGTGAGGCGCGCCGTCAATGGAGAACAACCTCCCGCTTCGCAGCTTTGAGATCGAAGGGTATCGCGCTATCCGCCACCTGCGGCTGCCTCAGTTGGAGCGGGTGAACCTCTTCGTTGGTTTCAACAACGCAGGCAAGACGTCATTGCTCGAAGGCTTGCGTCTATACGCGAACTCGATCTCGCTCACGTCGTTGTCGGAAATCATTCGTGAGCGATCCGGGCTCAGGTTGTCCACTCCCGCCATCGTTGACGATATAGCTCCGGTTGTAGCCGAGGCCACGATGGCGTTCGACGCGGTCACTTCACTCTTTCATGGAACGTACTCAGGTTCGACTGGGTCGATTCGCCTGGGGCCTACAGACGCGGCAAGCCACCAACTAGAGCTCACCCTGCCGTGGACTCTCAACAGGAGCGGGGACGGGGATTTTGTGCCGTCAGACGAAATTGTTGCGGAGCCTTCCACGCCGCTTGTACAGCTGAGACAGGGCGTGCAGAAGAAGGATTACTCGCTGGGCATGTTCCTTCGAGGGGCTATCCTGCGGCATCCTCAAGCACGCTCTCGCGCCGAGTTCATACCCGCGCAGGGACTTCGGATTGAGACACTCGCTGCGCTTTGGGAGCGCACTGCTGAGTCAGGTCACGCCAGCCTCGTGGAAGATGCGGTTCGTGTCATTGTGCCCGACCTTGAGCGCTGCTACCTGCTCGGGAGAGGAAAGGCGAGACGAATCCTGATGCAGATGCGTGGCGTGGCTCGCCCCGTTCCAATCACGAACATGGGAGACGGTACAAACCGGGTGTTCGGAATCGCACTCGCGCTTGTCGCTGCTCAAGGCGGGGTGCTGTTGATTGACGAAGTGGAGAACGGTCTCCACCACGCGGTACAGGCTGATGTCTGGAGCGCGATCTTCACCCTCGCGGAACGTCTTAGGGTGCAGGTGTTTGCCACCACACACAGTTGGGACGCGGTGGTTGGATTCCAGGCTGCGGCGAATCAGAGCAGCGCCCGGGGTCTGCTCTACCGCCTGGAGCGAGAGGCTGACGGGGAGATCTACGCCGAGCGCTATACCGAGGAGGAGGTGGCTGTCGCCGCCGATCAGCAGGTTGAAGTCCGCTGATGTCGCCCGGTTCCGGCGTGACCCGCACGGCTGGACTGCTGTGGGTCGAAGGCAAAGACGATAGCGCCGTAACTCAGAGTCTCTGCGCGGCGCATGAGCTTCCTAAGTTCAACGTTCAGGCGAAGAATGGGATCGACGAGATCCTCGACACGTTCTTTACGCGATTGAGGGCGCCTGGAGCGGACCGCTTCGGCGTCATAGTAGACGCGAACGGAAACGCGCAGGCTCGATGGGACTCGATCCGGCGCACTCTTGACGAAGAAGGGTATCGTGAGATCCCGGAGCGGCTGAACCCAAACGGGGTGATCGTCCCCAGGGTTCGCCACCGCCCGCTGTTCGGCGCCTGGATCATGCCCGATAATGCGTCTCCGGGGGCGCTGGAAGACTTCGCCGCAATGCTGGTTCCTGCAGGCGATCCGTTGTGGGTGCGGGCCGGCGAAGCGGTGGATTCCCAGAGCAAGATCGGCTATTTCCTGCTGGCCGCCGCTCCAAGGCGCACATGCACACGTGGCTCGCATGGCAGAAGTCGCCCGGCTCGCCGATGGGGCAGGCGATCGGCCAGCGTGCGCTGAACGCCCACGCGCCGGCGGCTCAGCGGTTCGTAGCGTGGCTGCGGCGGCTGATGGTGGATGAGGCGGAGGGCGATCGCGTGGGGTGAAACGCTTCATTGGAGCCGGCTTCGGTTGCCGGGCGGGGGGCGACGGTTTACCTTACGCGCGTTTTGCCGGGGCTCCGCAACGGGGTCCGTCCATCCGAGCAGGTCGATAGCGGCATATGCCAACGTACGAGTATCGCTGCCCGCAGTGCGGCAACGACTTCGAGAAGTTCCAGAAGATGTCCGAAGAGCCGGTGGCCGACTGCCCCGAGTGCGGAACGGCCTCCCAGCGGCGGCTTTCCGGCGGGGCGGGGCTCCTCTTCAAGGGGAGCGGCTTCTACATCACCGACTACCGCGGCGAGAGCTACAAGAAGGCGGCGGACGCGGACAAGGGCGGCTCGTCGTCGGGCGGGGAGTCCAAGGGCGAATCCAAGGGCGGCGGCGAGTCGAAGCCGGCGGCCGAGTCCAAGCCCGCGCCCAAGAGCGAGTAGGCGAAGCCCGCGCGGCGCCGGGCCGGGTGCGGAGCGCCGCGCCCGGCGCCCGTGCGCGCCCATCGCGCCACGCCCGTAGACAAGAGAACCGAAGCGGCCGCGCAGGCGCGCCGCTCCAACGAAACCTAACCGGACCCCTGAGCCCATGTCCCTTCTCGTCGTAGGAAGCGTCGCACTGGACACCGTGGAGACGCCCTTCGGCCGCGCGGAAGACGCGCTGGGCGGCTCGGCCACTTTCTTCTCGGCCGCGTCGTCGCTCTTTTCCCCCGTGCAGCTGGTGGGGGTCGTCGGCGACGACTACCCGGTGGACGCGCTCCGCTTCCTGGAGGAGCGCGGGGTGGACCTCGCCGGTGTGGAGCGCGCGCAGGGCGAGAGCTTCCGCTGGAGCGGCGTGTACAGCTTCGACCTGAGCTCGCGCGAGACGCTGGAGACGCGGCTGGGGGTGTTCGCCGACTTCGCGCCCAAGATCCCCGAAGGGTTCCGCGACACGGAGCTGGTCTTCCTGGGGAACATCGACCCCGAGCTGCAGATCAACGTGCTGGACCAGGTGCGGCGTCCGCGCTTCGTGGCGTGCGACACCATGAACCTGTGGATCGACATCAAGCGCGACCGCCTGCTGGACCTCCTCAAGCGCGTCGACCTGCTCCTGGTGAACGACGGGGAGGCGCGGCAGCTCTCCGGCGACTTCAACCTGGCGCGCGCCGCCCGCTGGATCATGGACCGCGGGCCGCGCTACCTGATCATCAAAAAGGGTGAGCACGGGGCGATCCTCTTCACCCCGAACGGCGTATTCTTCGCGCCGGGCTACCCGCTGGAGGAGGTGTTCGACCCCACCGGGGCCGGCGACGCCTTCGCGGGCGGCTTCATGGGTCACCTGGCGCGCTGCGGCACCACGCTCGACGACTCGGACCTGCGCCGCGCGGTGATCTATGGCTCGGTGCTGGGCTCGTTCGCGGTGGAGAAGTTCTCCGTGGAGCGCTTCAAGGACCTCACGATGGAGGAGATCGAGGAGCGCGCGCGGGCCTTCCGCGACATGACGGTGTTCGACCTTCCGGTGCCCGCGGGTGTCTGACACCGCCCCGGGGCTGTCGTACCGCGCCGCCGGCGGCGACATCGACGCGGCGGCGCACGCCATGAAGGGGGTGGCGGCGCTCGTGCGCTCCACCGCCACGCCGGACACGCTCTCGGAGCTCGGCTCCTTCGGCGGCCTCTTTCGCGTGCCGGCGGACGTGCGGCGGCCGGTGCTGGTGGCCAGCACCGATGGCGTGGGCACGAAGCTCAAGGTCGCCTTCACCACGGGCCGCCACGGCACGGTGGGCGAGGACCTCGTCAACCACTGCGTCAACGACATCCTGGTGCAGGGGGCGCGGCCGCTCTTCTTCCTCGACTACGTCGGCGTCGGACGGTTGGAGCCGGGCGTGGTGGAGGAGCTCGTGTCCGGCGTGGCGCGCGGGTGCCGCGAGAACGGGTGCGCGCTGCTCGGCGGCGAGACGGCGGAGATGCCGGACATGTACTCGCCCGGCGAGTACGACCTGGCGGGCACCATCGTGGGCGTGGTGGAGGAGGACCGCGTGCTCGACGGCCGCGCGATCCGTGCTGGCGACGTGATCGTGGCGCTCGCGTCCAACGGGCTGCACACCAACGGCTATTCGCTGGCGAGGCGTATCCTGTTCGACCGCATGGGGTTGGCGCCGGACGATGCGTTTCCGGATGAAGAAGGCAGCGTGGCCGACGTGCTGCTGCGCGTGCACCGCTCCTACCTGCGGCCGCTGACGCCTCTGCTGGAGCGCGGAGTCCTGCGCGGGCTGGCGCACATCACGGGCGGCGGGCTGACGGACAACGTGCCGCGCATCCTGCCCGAGGCAACGGCCGCGCGCATCCGCACGGCGTCGTGGGAGGTGCCGGCGGCGTTCCGCGTGCTGCAGCGCGAGGGCGGGGTGGAGCGCATGGAGATGTTCCGCGCTTTCAACATGGGCGTGGGGATGGTGGCCGTCGTCGCGGCGGAGGATGCCGACGAGGTGGCCGGCGCATTGAACGAGGCGGGCGAGGCGGCCTGGATCGCGGGGGAGATCGTCCCCGGCGAACGCAACGTGATACTGGAGTGATGGAGGTACGATGAAGCGCACCCTCGCGGCCGCCCTGGCGGTTGCTTTCGCCGCGCCGTTGGCGGCTCAGAACGACATCGACACGGTCTGCGGCGAGCAGTTCAGCGGCAACGCGACTCTGCGGAGCCGCTGCGCCGCGGTGGCGCAGGCGGTGGATGCGGCTCAGCCGCAGCTCGGCATCCTGATGGCGGGCGGCAACCCGACGCTGGGCACGGCCAGCACCGGCGGCGTGCGGCTGGGGCTTCTTCCCCGCGTGAGCGCGGGGCTGCGGCTGAACGTGGTGCTGGCGCACCTCCCCGACATCCGCGAGGAGAACTCGACGAGCGACGAGGTGGGGCTGGACGAGTTCACCTTTCCGGCGCCGGCCGTGGGCGGCAACGTGTCGATCGGCGTCTTCCCCGGCGTCAGCCTGGCGCCGATGGTGGGCGGCTTCGGTTCCATCGACCTGCTCGGGAGCGCCACCATCCTCCCCGTGTCGCTGGCGGGGGTGGAAGGGCTCGAAAAGAACCCGTTCTCCTGGGGCGCGGGGGCGCGGGTGGGGCTCCTGCGCGAGTCGTTCATCACGCCGGGCGTCTCGGTGTCCGTGATGTACCGCAAGATGGGCGACCTGCAGTTCGGCGACGTCTGCGAGGGGGAGGAAGCGCCGTTTCCGGGCGAGCCGAACGGGCGCGTGTGCACAGGCGGCCCCAACGACGACTTCGGCGAGATCGAGTTCGGACTGACGAACGTCAGCGCGCGCGCCGCGATCAGCAAGCGTGTCCTGGGGCTCGGCCTTACGGGGGGTGTGGGGTACGACCGTTTCGAAACGGACGGCAACATCGCCTTCCAGGGGCCGCCGCCACTCGCGTTCACGCCGACCACCATCTACCGGCTGAACGACGTCGCGGTGGACAACGACCGCTGGTCCGCCTTCCTGAACGGGTCGTTCACGCTGCTGGTCGGCTCCATCGTGGCCGAGGCGGGGTGGATGCAGGGACAGGATCCGATCGCCGGGTTCCCGGCGCAGAGCGACTTCGATCCGAAGCGGGGGACGTTCTTCGGCAGCCTCGGCGCGCGCCTGTCGCTCTGAGCGGATGAGCGACGACGCCCGCTGGATGGCGCGGGCCCTGGAGCTGGCGGGGCGCGGATGGGGGCGCGTGGCGCCGAACCCGCTGGTGGGCGCCGTCATCGTCCGCGACGGCGAGCGGGTGGGCGAGGGATGGCACACGGAGTACGGACGTCCCCACGCGGAGGTCGAGGCGCTCCGGGCCGCCGGCGAGGCGGCCTGGGGCGCCACCGCTTTCGTGACGCTGGAGCCGTGCAGCCACCACGGCAAGACGCCGCCCTGCACCGGTGCCCTCCTCGCCGCCGGCATCCGCCGCGTGGTGTTTGCCGCCGCCGATCCCAATCCGAAGGCCGCGGGCGGGGGCGAGGTGCTGCGCGCGGCGGGGGTGGAGGTGCTCGACGGGGTGATGGCGGAGGAGGCGCGCGACCAGAACGCCGTCTTCTTCCACACGCACTCGCCGGCGGGCGCGGAGCGGCCGTTCGTGGCGCTGAAGCTGGCGCTGACGCTGGACGGGCGCATCGCCGACCACGCGGGAAGCTCGGTGTGGATCACGGGAGAGGAAGCCCGCAACGAGGTGCACCGCCTGCGCGCCGGCTTCGACGCGGTGGCGGTGGGATCGGGCACGGCGCTCGCGGACGACCCCAAGCTCACCGTGCGCGGCGAGGTGGAGCCGCGGGTGCCGCCGGTGCGGGTGGTGTTCGACCGCCGACTGCGCCTGCCGCTGGAGAGCTCGCTCGTCACGACGGCCCGCGAGGTGCCGGTGATGGTGGTCGCCGGCACCGTTCCGCCCGCCGAGCACGCCGCGGGACTGGAGACCCGGGGCGTGCGGGTGCTGCGCGCCGGCAACGTGCACGATGGGCTGCGGGCGTTGCGCGATGCAGGCATCGGCTCGCTTTTCGTGGAGGGCGGCGCGACGCTGGCCAGCGAGATGCTGCGCGCGGGGGTGGTGGACCGTCTGTACCTGTTCTACGCGCCGCTCTTCCTGGGCCCGGGCGGCCTCGGCGCGTTCGCGGGGCTGGAGAACGCGGACATCGCGCGGGCGCACCGCTGGCGCCGGCTGGACACGCGGAGCTTCGGCGCGGACACGCTGATCACACTGGCGCGGTAATCGGGAAGATGTTCACCGGCATCATCGAAGAGATCGGCACCCTGACGGACGTGCGCGAGGACCGCGGCGGGCGCATCTTCCACATCGCCTGCGGGACGGTGCTGGAGGGGATGCGGCTGGGCGACAGCATCGCGGTGGACGGCGTCTGCCTGACCGCCACCGAGATCCGCCCCGACGGCTTCACCGTGGAGGCCGTGGGCACGACGCTCGGCCGCACCACGCTGGGCGGGTTCACGCGCGGGCGCCGCGTGAACCTGGAGCGGGCGATGGCGCTGGGCGCGCGGCTGGGCGGCCACATCGTGCAGGGTCACGTGGACGGCGTCGGCCGCGTCGCCTCCATCGAGCATCGCGGCGAGCTGGTGCTGATCGACTTCTCCCTGCCCGAGGACGTCGCGGCGGTGACGGTGCTGCACGGCTCCATCACTCTCAACGGCATCTCGCTGACCGTGAACGAGGTCCCCGCGCCGGGGGTGTGCCAGGTCTCCATCATCCCCCACACCTGGGACCACACCAACCTGGCCGACGTGCGCGTGGGCGACGAGGTGAACCTGGAGGGCGACACGATCGGGAAGTACGTTCGGCATCTGCTGGGCGCGCCCGCGGGCGGCGCGGCGGCGAACGTGCGGCGCGCATGGGGTTATGGAGAAGGTGCGTGAGTGCGTTAGTGCGTGAGTGCGTTTGTACAGCGCGATCGCTAACGCACTTCCGCACTAACGCACTAACGCACTTCTGTTCAAGGCTTTTCTGAGATGAGCTTCTCCCGCGTCGAAGACGCGATTCAGGACATACGCGACGGCAAGATGGTCATCGTGGCGGACGACGAGGACCGCGAGAACGAGGGCGACCTCGTGTGCGCGGCCTCGCTCGTGACGCCCGAGATCATCAACTTCATGGCCACGCACGCGCGCGGCCTCATCTGCCTGGCGCTGACGGCGGAAAGGGCGGACGAGCTGGACCTCCGCCAGATGACCGAGAACAACACGGAGGCGCTCACCACCGCCTTCACCGTGTCCGTCGATGCGGCGCACAAGTTCGGGGTGACGACGGGGATCAGCGCCAGCGACCGAGCCAAGACGATCCAGGTGTGCATGGACCCGGCGACCGTGCCCAGCGACCTGCGGCGGCCGGGGCACGTCTTTCCGCTTCGTGCACGCGCCGGCGGCGTGCTGCGGCGCGTGGGGCAGACCGAGGCGTCGGTGGACCTGGCGCGCCTGGCCGGCCTCCCGCCGGGCGGGGTGATCTGCGAGATCATGAACGAGGACGGCAGCATGGCGCGCCGTCCGGAGCTGGAGGAGTTCGCGGCGCTGCACGGGATGAAGTTCATCACCGTCGCGCAGATCGTGGCGTACCGGCTCAAGCGCGAGCGGCTGGTGCACCGCGCGGCCGAGGCCACCATCCCCACGCCCTACGGCGAGTGGCGGATGATCGCGTACCGCAACGACGTGGACCAGCACGAGCACGTCGCCATGATCAAGGGCGACGTGGAGGGAAGGGCGGGGACGCTGGTGCGGATGCACTCGGAGTGCCTCACGGGCGACGTCTTCCACTCGCTGCGCTGCGACTGCGGCGAGCAGCTGGACGCCGCCATGCAGCAGATCAGCGGCGAGGGGCACGGCGTGATCGTGTACCTGCGCCAGGAAGGGCGGGGGATCGGGCTGGTGAACAAGCTGCGCGCCTACAACCTGCAGGACCAGGGGCTGGACACGGTGGAAGCCAACGAGGCGCTCGGCTTCCGCCCGGACCTGCGCGACTACGGGATCGGCGCGCAGATCCTGCTGGACGTGGGGCTGACGTCGGTGCGCTTCCTGACCAACAACCCCAAGAAGATCGTGGGGCTGGACGGCTACGGCCTCTCCGTTGCGGAGCAGGTGCCGCTGGAGGTGAAGCCGAACCCGCACAACGCGGACTACCTGAACACCAAGCGCGACAAGATGGGCCACCTCTTCGCGCCCGACGAGGACGGGGAGCACCCGCCCGAAGACGGCGAGAAGCTCCCGCCCGACGAGGGCGAGGAGCCACCAATCCTCGGCCAGGACGAACAGCCGGCATGAAAGAGCATCAGGGGCACCTCAGGGCAGACGGGCGGCGCTTCGGGATCGTCGTGGCCCGCTTCAACGAGCTGATCACGCGGCCGCTGCTGGCCGGCGCCCGCGACTGCCTGGTGAGGCACGGCGCGTCGGACGACGACATCGAGGTGGCGTGGGTCCCCGGCGCGTGGGAGATCCCCACCGCGCTCGACCGGCTGGCGCGCACGGGGAGGTTCGACGCCCTGATCGCCCTTGGCTGCGTGATCCGCGGCGCCACGCCCCACTTCGACTACGTGGCGGGGCACGCGGCCAGCGGCACCGGGGCCGTCGCGCAGCAGCACGGGATGCCGGTGATCAACGGCGTGCTGACCACCGACACCATCGAGCAGGCGATCGAGCGGGCGGGCACCAAGGCGGGGAACAAGGGTTGGGACGCGGCGGCGGCGGCCATCGAGATGGCGGACCTCTTCGCACGGCTGGACGCGGAGGACGCCGGTGCGTAACCGCAGCCGCGCACGCGGCTGGGCGCTGCAGGCGCTGTACGCCTGGGAAGCCCGCGGCGCCATCCCCGAAGAGATGATGCGGGTGCTGGTGGAGCTCTTCTCCACCCT
Organism: Longimicrobium sp.; assembly: GCA_036387335.1. NCBI lineage: Bacteria > Pseudomonadati > Gemmatimonadota > Longimicrobiia > Longimicrobiales > Longimicrobiaceae > Longimicrobium > Longimicrobium sp. The sequence continues at coordinate 10,240 of DASVTZ010000178.1, read as the reverse complement.
CAACGTGTCGGCGCAGAACCGGCCGTACGCGGAGGTGCTGGTGCGGCTCGTGTCCAGCAACCTGCGCCGCGTGGACGGGCTGGTGGAGGACTCGCTCACCAACTGGCGGATGGGCCGCCTCTCGGTGATCGACCGCAACATCCTGCGCCTGGGCGTGGCGGAGATGCTCTTCGTGGACGACGTGGCGCCGCGCATCACCATCCGCGAGATGGTGATGCTGGCGGAGAAGTACGGGACGCACGAGAGCCCGCGCTTCGTGAACGGCGTGCTGGACGCGGTGATGCGCCGCGTGGCCCCGGAGGAGGGGAGCGCCCCCCGGTGAAGCTGCTGGTGCTCAACTGGCAGGACCGCACCAACCCGCAGGCCGGCGGGGCCGAGGTGCACCTCCACGAGATCTTTGGACGCCTGGCGGCACGCGGTCACCGCGTGTCGCTTCTGGCGTCCGGCTACGACGGCGCGCCCGCCCGCGAGGTGATCGACGGGATCGACGTGCACCGCGTGGGCGGGCGCCACTCGTACACGCTGGCGGCGCGCCCCTACTACCTGCGCCACCTGGCGAACGAGGGGTGGGACGTGGTGGTGGAGGACCTCAACAAGGTGCCCCTCTACACGCCCCTCTGGGTGCGCCGCCCGCTCGTCCTCCTCGTCCACCACCTGTTCGGCTCCACCGCGTTCCGCGAGGCGTCGGTCCCCTTCGCGGCGGCCACCTGGCTGATGGAGCGCCCCATTGCGCGCGTCTACCGCGGCGTCCCCGTGCAGGCCGTCTCCGAGAGCACCGCCGACGACCTCGCCGCCCGCGGCCTCCCGCGCGAAAACATGCGCATCATCCACAACGGCGTGGACGTGCAGTTCTTCTCGCCCGACCCGGCCGTGGGGCGCACGCTGCGGCCGACGTTCCTGTACGTGGGCCGCCTCAAGCGCTACAAGCGGATCGACCACGCGATCCAGGCCGTTGCCCGCGTCCCTCTCGCGCGCCTGGTGATCGCCGGCCGCGGCGACGACGAGCCCCGCCTGCGCGCCGAGGTGGAGCGGCTGGGATTGGGAGACCGCGTGGAGTTCGCCGGCTTCGTGACGGAGGAGCGCAAGCGCGAGCTGCTGCGGAGCTGCTGGGCGAACGTGCTCGCCTCGCCCAAGGAGGGGTGGGGAATCACCAACATGGAGGCCGCCGCCTGCGGCACCCCCTCCGTCGCCAGCGACTCGCCCGGGCTGCGCGAGTCGGTGGTGCACGAGCAGACCGGCCTCCTGTACCCGCACGGCGACATCGGCGCCCTCGCCGCCGCCCTCGCGCGCCTGGTACGCGACCCCGCGGAGGTCGCGCGTCTGGGCGCGGGCGCGCTGGAGTTCGCGCAGGGGTTTACGTGGGACCGCGCGGCGGAGCGGACGGAGGAGGCCCTCACCCCCCCGGCCCCCCTCTCCCGATAACAGGAGAGGCTGGCGCCTCTGTTATCGAGAGAGGGGGGAGGCGCTCGCGGGGATCTATGTGGGACGCGGAAAATCCCTGGTAGGGGCAGCCCCGCGTGGCCGCCCGTGCCCGCCCCGGCACCACCCTCCGCCCCGCTGGCCGACAAACTCCCCCCTCTCTCGATAACAGAGGCGCCAGCCTCTCCTGTTATCGGGAGAGGGGGGTTGGGGGGGTGAGGGCCCCCTCCACCCACCCCACCACGTCGCCGATGGGCCGCGCGCGGTCGGCTTCGTTGAGCACCTCGTGGCGCATCTCGGGGTAGTGGCGGATGGTGACGTCGCCGGGGAGCGATTCGGCGAAGCGCGTGACGGCGGCGGAGTCCACGATCTGGTCGTCGCCGGGGATCAGGACGAGCGTCGGGGGGTCGCGCAGGACGGAGCACTCGGCGAAGGCGGCTACGGTGGCCGCCTGGAGCTCGGTGTAGAGGCGCGGTGTGACGCGGCTGTGGACGAGCGGGTCGTCGTGGTACGAGCGGACGTACGCCTCGTCGGTGGAGAGCTTCTCCGGGTGCACGCCGCTGGTGAAGGGGAGCTTCGGCAGCCAGCGCGAAAGGAAGCCGGAGATGGCGAGCTTCCACGCGGGCGCCTTGATCGCGACGCCCAGCAGCGGCGCGGAGAGGATCACGCCTCGCACCCCCGTTTCGCGGTGCGCCTGGAGCCAGCGGATCACGATCAGCCCGCCCAGCGAGTGCCCCAGCACGAAGACGGGGAGACCGGCGGGGAGCTTCTTGGCGACGGCGGAGCGGAAGGCTTCGAAGTCTTCGGCGAAGCGGGAGAAGCGATCGACGTGGCCGCGCTGTCCGGAGGATCGCCCATGCCCGCGGTGATCGAGGGCGGCCATGGTGATGCCGCGCTCCACCAGGGCGGCGGCGAAGGGGGCGTAGCGGCCGGAGTGCTCTCCCAGCCCGTGCGACAGGAGGAGGACGGCGCGCGGGCGGGCGGCGGCCCAGGTCAGGTAGTGGATGCGGATGCCATCCGCCGCGCGGACCGAGGCGGATACGGCGGCGGGGGGGAGCCCCGCCGGGGTCACGGAGCCTCCCTCCGCGACAGGTTCAGCGTGCGGAATGTGTTCAGGTACACGCCCAGCGAGTACACCGTCAGGATCACCGCGATGGCCAGCGTCACGATGGCGAACCAGCGGTGGAAGGGCACCCACATCCCGTCCCAGCTCGGCATCCCGATCCACCCCTTCTCGCGCGCGGCGGAGTGCAGGGCGTACCAGAAGATCGCCGCGCCCACGAAGATGTTCTGGAAGACGGCCTTCAGCTTCCCCGCGTTCCCCGCCGCCAGCACTACGCCGCGCCTGGCCGCGAAGCCCCGGAAGACGGTGATGAAGAGCTCGCGCCCAAAGATCACCACCAGCACCCACACCGGCAGCACGCGGCCGAACCAGGGGAAGGGCGTCGCGGGCTCCCAGCCGTGCGAGAGCAGGTAGAACGGCAGAAAGGTGGCGGCCAGCAGGAGCTTGTCCGCCAGCGGGTCCATCAGCTTGCCGAAGTCCGTGATCAGGTTGCGGGAGCGGGCCAGGTGCCCATCCCACAGGTCCGAGAAGGCGGCGGCCAGGAAGACGATGAAGGCCGCGAGCCGCATCGCGAACCCGTCGTACATGATCATCGGCCCCACCACCAGCGCCAGGGCGATGCGGCCGATCGTGATCGAGTTGGGGAGGTTCAGCGTGCCGCTCATCGGACCCTCAGCTGAGGGACTTGATGACCAGCTTGCTGACCGCCTTCAGCGTGTCGAACACACCGATCCCGCGCACCCCCACCGCCTCGTAGTACGGCACCATCTGGGGGTTCAGCTGCTCCTGTAGCTCCTGGATCGACGAGATGTTGGGGAGGTCGCGCTTGTTGTACTGGATGACGAACGGGATCTCCCGCAGGTCCAGCCCGTACTCCGAGAGGTTGTCGTAGAGGTTGTGCATCGACTCCACGTTCGCGTCCAGCCGCTCCACCTGGCTGTCGCCCACGAACACCACCCCGTCCACCCCCTTCAGGATCAGCTTGCGCGAGGCGTTGTAGTACACCTGCCCCGGCACCGTATAGAGATGGAAGCGCGTCTTGAAGCCGCGGATGCTCCCCAGATCCACCGGCAGGAAGTCGAAGAAGAGGGTGCGCTCCGTCTCCGTGGCCAGCGAGATCAGCTTGCCGCGGGTGTTGGGCGCCACCTTTTCGAAGATGTACTCCAGATTGGTGGTCTTGCCGCACAGCCCGGGGCCGTAATAGACGATCTTGCAGTTGATCTCGCGCGAGGCGTAATTGATCATCGACATGGGGCCGCCTCCTTACAGGTCGCCGAAGAGACGGTCGATCTCGTCTTCCGCCTCGTCGGTGAAGCCTGCCTCCATGTGCACGGCTGCCGCCGCCGTGCCGCTCCGCGCGAAGATCTCGTGGAACACCTCGCTCAGCTCGCGCACCACTCCCTTCACCTTGATACGGATCATCCCCAGCGTGGTGCGGTTGTCGAAGAGGACCACCAGGATCACGCGCCGGGCGACGTCCGCCAGGTACATGGACTCGCGCTCGCCCTGGTGGAAGAGCGACGAGAACTCCGTCTCGCCGATCATGGTGGCGAGCTGGTCGTTGGCCGCGAAGTCCGCCGCCGCCAGCGATGCGAACGCCACCGAGTCGAACTCCGGCTTCTCGCCCGACGTGGTCACCAGCTGCCCCGCGCGGTCCACCAGGAGCGCGCAGCGCGCGTTGGAATCGTACAGGAACGACTGCAGCATCCGGTCGATGCGGTGGAAATCGGCTTCCGCAAGGGACCAGCTCGACGACCCAACCGCCATCACGCGACCTCCGACCGGGCGGAAAGGGATTCCTCGAGCTGCGCCAGCACCGCCGTGGCCCGCCGCCGCAGCAGCGGGCGCGGCTCCCACGCCAGGTAGTCGCGCAGGAGCAGGATCGTGTTCACCGACGCCGTCTCGGTGCCGATGTACTCGAGCGCGGCCAGGCGGCGGAGCGGGTGCGGGGAGAAGAGGTCGCGGCGGTGGCGGCTGATCTGGTCGCGGACCAGGATTACGCCCACGGCCGCGGCCGCGGCTACGGCCAGCAGGGTGACGGCCGTGGTCTGGAGGATGCGCTTGCTTGCCATGGGCCCGGTGAGGTCTGTGCGGCGAGCCGGCGTCCCGGCCCGGCGACAAAGTAAGGGGCGGCGTTGAAAAGCGAAACTCCGTCCCTGGGCGCGGTTCCATGCGAAAGGCGCGCCGCGGGGAGTGGGGTGCGGGAAGACGGCGTGTAGTGGGCGGAGGGCGTTCGTTTTGGCCTCACGCGGAGGCGCGGAGACGCTGAGAGAACCGCAACTGCGGCCTCACACAGAGACCACAGAGGGCACAGAAAGAACCGCGGGAGGTGTTCTCTGTGGCTTTTCTGGATAGTGGAAAGAAATGAGGCGGCACCATGACCCGGCGCCGCCCGCGATACCCGCGACAGAGGCATGAATTCTCCCCCTCTCCCGCCCTGCGCCCCCGCAGGCGGGGGAGGGCGCCGGGAGGAGGGGGCGCTACAACTCCCGCCTTCCGTTCAGCGCCTCCGCGATCGTCACGCCGTCCGCGTATTCCAGGTCGCCGCCGACGGGGAGGCCGCGGGCGATGCGGGTGACGCGGACGCCGAGGGGGGCGATCAGCTTGTTGAGGTAGAGGGCCGTGGCCTCGCCCTCGACGCTCGGGTTGGTGGCGAGGACGACTTCGCGCACGACGCCGGCGCCCACGCGGGTGAGGAGCGGGGAGACGTTCAGCTCCGCCGGGCCCACGCCGTCGAGCGGGGAGAGGCGGCCGCCGAGGACGTGGTAGACGCCGCGGTACTCGCCGGTCCGCTCGATGGCCATGATGTCGCTGGCCTCCTCCACCACGCACAGGGTGGAGCCGTCGCGGCGGGTGCTGCGGCAGATCTCGCAGGGGCTCTGCTCGGTGAGGTTGCCGCACTCCGTGCAGGAGCGCACACGCTCGCGGACCGTCTGGATGGCGCGCGACAGCTTGCGCGCCTCGTCCTCGGGCGCCTTCAGCAGGTGGAAGGCGAGCCGCAGCGCCGTCTTCCTGCCGATTCCGGGAAGGCGCGCAAGCTCGCCCACCAGCTCGTCGATGGCGGACAATCGCCCCTCAGGTGCCCGGGAAGGGGAACGGCAGCGACAGGCCGCCCGAGACGCGGCGCATCTCGTCGTCGTACAGTTCCTGCGCGCGCGTCTGCGCCTCGCTCACGGCGGCGAGCACCAGGTCCTCCAGCATCTCCACGTCGCCCGCCTGCACCACGGTGGGGTCGATCTTGATGGCGCGGATGCGGCCGCGTCCGTCCGCCGTGGCGGTCACCATTCCGCCGCCGCTGGAGGTGGACACGGTCTTCTGCGCCAGCTCCGTCTGGAGCTGCGTGATGCGGGCCTGCACCTGCTGGCCCATCTCGAGGATCTGCTGGAAGTTGGTCATCTCACCATCATCGGGTGGAGAAAAAGATGCGAGCGCATTCCGAATTCCCGCCGGGCGGGCTCGGAACGCGCGTTCATTCGACGAGCTCGAGGTCCCACGCTTGTACCGCCGCCGCAAGGGTCGGTTCCCCCTCCGCGAGCCGCCGCAGCCGGTCCTTTTTGGCGCTCTCGGCGGTGATGCGGCTGCCCCCCGATTCCTCCACCGCGGCCGTCTGACCCACGCTGAACACGAGCTTCACCTCGGCGCCGCCCATCCTGCGCGAAACGGCCTCCTCCAGTGGCTTGCGCGACGCGGCGCTCCCCATCCGCTCCAGCACCGGCGAGTCCGGGGGGAACTCCACTCGCACCTGGTTCCCGTGCACCGTGAAGCGGGCGGCGCGCAGGAAGAGGCTCATCCCGCCCGGAACGCCGTCTCCCTCCTGCAGCATCGATGCCCAGGCCCGCCTCACCCGCGCCGGGTCCAGCTCCGCGGTCCCCGGCTCCGGGATGGCGACCGGCTCCAGGTTGTACGCGGACGGCGACGGCCCGCGCCCCTCGTCCGGCAGCGGGATCGGCGGGAGGTCCATCTCATCGTGGTGCCCGTTCGCCGACGCGGTCGCCGCCGCCGCGGCGCCGCGCTCCCAGGGCGGCACGGCCCGCTCGCGCACGGCCGGGCGCTCCGCCGGGGCGGGCGCGGGTGGCGTGTAGGCCGGCGTCTGCATCACGGGCGCAGGCGCGGGCGCTGGCTCGGGTGCACGCGGCGCGGGTGCCGGCGGGACGTACGCGACGGGCTCGGGCGCGGGCGGCGGCGGAGCGGGGGCGGGCGGTGGCGCTACGGGGGCGGAGGGGCGGGCGGCGGGCTCAGTGGCCGGCCGCCCGCCCTGGACGTTTCCCCGGGACGTGCCTCCCGCCGGGGCGCCGCCAAGCGCGGCCAGCACGTCCTCCAGCACCACCGTGCTCTCCAGGTACGAGAACCTCAGCAGGAGGAGCTCGATCAGGATCCGCTGCTCCCCGCTCTTCCGGAAGCGCCCGTCCGCGTCCAGCTCCGCCACCTGCGACAGCATGCGCAGCAGGTCGCCGGGGGAGAAGCGGCCCGCCATCTCGCGCACCGCCTCGCGCTGGTACTGCGGCACCGACTCCGCCTCGCCGCCGCCCAGCCGGGTGATCAGCAGGGCGCGGAGGAAGTCGGCCAGGCCGCGGTAGAACTCGGCCAGGTCGTACCCCTCGTCCAGCATCCGCCCCACGAAGCGGAAGACGTCGGCGGACCTGCGCTCGGCGATGATGCCGAACAGCTCCAGGTACACCTCGGTCCCCACCAGCCCCAGCACGCGCCGCACGTCCTCGGCGGTCGGCGTCCCCTCGGTGAAGGAGAGCACCTGGTCCAGTAGCGAGAGCCCGTCGCGCATCCCGCCGTCGGCCTTCTGCGCGATGGGAAGGAGCACGTCGTCGCCCGCCGTGAGCCCCTCCGCGTCCAGCACCTCGCGCAGGCGCCCCACGAGGTCGGACGTGGCGATGCGGTGAAAGTCGAAGCGCTGGCAGCGCGAGAGGATGGGCGGCGCGGCCTGCTGGATCTTTTGCGGCTCGGTGGTGGCGAAGACGAAGATGACGCGCGGGGGCGGCTCCTCCAGGATCTTGAGGAGCGCGTTCCACGCCTCGCGCGTGAGCATGTGCGCTTCGTCTATGATGTAGATCTTGTGGCGATCCTCGGCCGGGGCGTACATCGCGCGGTCGCGGAGGTCGCGCGCGTCGTCCACGCCGCGGTTGGAGGCCGCGTCGATCTCCACCACGTCCAGCGAGGTGCGCCCGGCCCAGATCCGCACGCACGAGTCGCACACGCCGCACGGCTCGCCGTCTTCCCCTCGATTCGGGCAGTTGAGCGCCATGGCGAGGACGCGGGCGAGCGTCGTCTTCCCCACCCCGCGCGGTCCGCAGAAGAGGTACGCGTGCGCCACGCGATCCTTCTGCACGGCGGAGCGCAGCGTTTCGGAGACGTGCTCCTGCGTCGCCACTTCGCGGAAGTGGCGGGGCCGGTAGGTACGGGCGAGTGCGGTGCGTGACACGAGCGGCCTGGACTTCGAGTGCGGAGAGGCGGCCGGACGCGGCCGCGGGGGAATATACCGCGACGGGGGGCGGTGGTTCAACGGAGAAGTATTAAATGCTGTGCTCCCTCTGCGTTACGGTAATTCCGGAGCATCGTTCACGAACGGCTGAACCTTCACGGAGGCCCAGGGGCTGTGTCAGAGCGACGCGGAACAGGATGATGCGCGCATGTATACATCCGCCACGAGAGCGGGCTCTGGCGGGGAGCGCAGGTAATCGATTAAGGTTGTATTCCGACATTTTCCCTGGACCCGGGATTGGAGCTCATGCCGCACGCACTCAACGCGGAACCCATCCATAGCGCTGCGTGGAACTGGGAAATTCAGTCCATGTTGGGAGATCGGTCCGTCCTCCACCCGGCGCAGATATTATGGACCACCGATAACATACGAGCACTTCGTGACCACCTCGCTCGAGAGGGCGAACGGCGCACACCTGAATTCCTGAACGATCTGCGCCGCCGATTGGACGGTGCGCCTGCGCACTTGACCCAACTCGCGGCTGAAGTACTCTGGTTGATGCTTCTGTTCGACCGCGCTCTCACGGCGGAGGCGAAGCGCTCGATGGTGGCGACGATCTCGGCGTGGTCGGGAGAGCAGCTCGTTGATGGTCGCTGGGCTTCGGACCTTGGCTACGGCGCCGCGGATCTCTGGACGAACGAAGCGGACTTGCTGGGCGAGATGATCCACCTGCTCGATCTCGCTCGTGAACTCAAGAGGGATATCCACAACAGGGCGGCAGTCGGGGGATCGTATGCGATCATCTTGGATCACGCCGCTGGCACCGAGCAGCACTGTATGCGGCACGTGCTCCTTCATCTCCTCTTTCCAGAGTCCTACGAACCGATTCCATCGCTGCAGGAAAAATGGGCTATCGCTGAAACATTCGCCGAGTTGATCGGGACTGGGGAGCCGACCGATGAGTGGTATACTCCACTCAACGAGATCGACGCCCGGCTGCGGATCATCCGCAGTAGGCTTGCAGAAGGTTCGCCGGACCGTCTGGTCGATTTCTACTCGCCGGAATTACGGGCACGCTGGTCGACTCGAGTGCCTCATGTGCCGCCGCGCCTCGTTCCACTACCCGACGGGTGGCCTGAACTTTCCGAACCCGTTCGACATGCCATCACGTACGCTGCGCATCTGTCGCTCGGGCGTTTTCATCCCGCACTTCTGTTCTGGAGCTTTCTGGACATAGCCAAGCACCGCGACGAGCGTGGGAGTGCAGCTTGTCTACGCAGCGTCGTGGATCTGCATCGGTGGACATCCGAGTTGCCGCTGGTCTTCGCGGGGCTGGTCACGCACTCGTCGCCTGACCAGTCTCATTTCAGTCCGAATACGGCGGCCTGTGCTGGGCCGAGTTCAAGCGTGAACGCCGCTCTATCTTCGGCAGCCACTCTACGCGACAGCGTGAGCCGTGATTCCGAGCCGGGAGAGGTTTCTGCCCGCCACGTGCTTGGCGCGCTCCTCTGGACGCGGAATCCGGCGAACGCGATCGATCAGCTGCAGAGTGTAGGGTTCCAGATCGACATGCTCGTGGAGGCTCTCATCCGCTATGTCGAGGAGTTCGTGCCCTCCGAGGATCCTGCGCGCTGGGAGACGGTTCTTGGGCTCGACATCGCGAAGCTGGCATAGGTCCGCCGCCAAGCTTCACTCCGACTCGGAACGGCTCTTGCGCGCCATCCCGCCGGTCCGAATCGGGGGCGCGGGAGGACCGGGCCCTACCTGCACCGCGAACGGAGGTAGACGGATGGGCGGATACGATCGGGGGTTCCGTGGACGCGGGTTCGGGCGCGGCATCGACCGCAACAGCTACGACTACCAGTACGGCGCCAACCCCGAGGCGTATCGGCCTACCGGGCGCGGCGGGATGGGCGGACAGCCGTTCGGCGGGCAGAGCTTCGCCGGGGACGAGGTCGGGTCGAATGCCGGCGAGTTCGGACAGGGGGGCGGGTACTACTCCGGAGGGCGGGGAGGGTACGGCGGCGCGTACTCGGGTCCGGAGTACGGCGGGGGGTACGGAGGGTACTCGGGCGGCCAGGGGTACGGCGGCGGGTACGGGCAGGGCTTCGGCGGCGGCACCTTCATCGGTGCGGAGGGTGGCGCGAGCGCGGGGTACGGGCACGCCGACGACGACCTCGCGGGGCAGGACGAGCGCTTCCAGGGCGGCTACTCCGGCGGCTTCGGGTCCGAGTTCAGCCGCCAGGGGTACGCGCAGAGATTCACGCCGCAGGGCTACGACCAGCAGTTCAGGCGCGGGTTCGCACGGGGCCCGCGCGGGTATG
>DASVTZ010000177.1 GCA_036387335.1 Longimicrobium sp. | reverse complement strand
GTGCCAGCACGCGCCGAAGAGCCACCCCAGCGACTCCCCGATCTCGGCCAACACGCGGCGCACGCCCTCCTCCAGGGTGTCCGCCCCGAAGAGCGCTTCTCGGACAGCGGCCACCACGGGCACGCCTTCGATGTCGTCGCCCTCCCCGCCGTCGTCCGGTTTCATTGGTCGTCCTCAAGGGGGCCGTGTCGGGGAGGGCAGTGTACCTCCACCGCGCACGAAACGTCAATGGCCGGGGCGTGCACGGACATTGCGTATAACGATGGCTTCCAAGCAGATAGCCGGGCGGCGGGGCTCGCGCGCGAGGGTGGGCACGGCCCCGCCTTCCGCTTTGGCACGCGGCGCGAAGTACAACCGGGGGTGGTGGTACCGTGATGCCGATGAGGGACGATGAAGACGAGAGCACGCCCGGCCAGGCAGCCGGGCGCACTCTGCGCATCCTCGTTGTGGCCGACGACGACGTGGACCGCCTGGCGCTGCGCCGGGCGCTGGCGCGGACGGGCACGGCCCCGGAGGTCGGCGAGGCGGACGCGGTGCTCGCCGCCATCGGCCTGCTGACGGCCGAGGCGTACGACTGCGTCTTCCTGGACTACAACCTTCCCGACGGCGACGGGCTCACCTTTCTGCGCGGTCTGCGCGCGGCGGGGATCGACATCCCCGTGGTGATGCTGACCGGCCAGCAGGACGACCGCGTGGCCGCGCAGCTCGGCGAGAGCGGCGCGGCCGACTACATCGACAAGGCGGAGCTCACCCCGGCCCGCATCGTGGAGAGCCTGCGGCGCGCGCTCCCCGGCCGATAGATGACGCAACCCCTCATCCCGAGAACGAAGTGACCGAGCTCACTCCCCCCCGGATGGCCGACGCCCCCGCGAGCGACCCGGACCTGTACCGCCGGCAGCTGGAGACGGTGGCCGAGAACGCGACGCTGGCCCTCTTCATCATGGACGAGCAGCAGCGCTGCACGTACATGAACCGCGCGGCCGAGGAGCTCACCGGCTTCCGCCTGGAGGAGCTGCAGGGGAAGGAGCTTCACTACTACATCCACCACACTCGGCCAGACGGGTCGCACTACCCGCTGGAGGAGTGCCCCATCGACCAGGCCTTTCCGCAGAACATGCGGGAGCAGGGGGAAGAGGTCTTCGTCCACAAGGACGGGCACCTGTACCCGGTGTCGTTCACGGCCAGCCCCATCCGCCGCGACGGGGTGACGGTGGGCACCATCATCGAGGCGCGCGACATCACCCGCGAGCGGCACGAACAGCGCGAGGCGGAGGCCCGCGCACGCGAGGCGGAGCTGACGGCGCGCATCGGCACCACGCTCACCCGAGGCGGCCCGCTGCGCCAGGTGCTGCAGGGGTGCGCGGAGGCCATCACCGAGCAGCTCCAGGCCGCCTTCGCCCGCATCTGGACGCTCGACGAAGCGGAGCAGGTGCTGGTGCTGCAGGCCAGCGCCGGGATGTACACCCACCTGGACGGGCCGCACGGCCGCGTGCCGGTGGGCGCCTTCAAGATCGGCAAGATCGCGCAGGAGGCGGCGCCGCACCTCACCAACGACGTACTCACCGACGAGCGGGTGGGCGACAAGGAGTGGGCGCGCCGCGAGGGGATGGTCTCCTTCGCCGGCTACCCGCTGATGGTGGAGGGGCGCGTGATCGGCGTGATCGCCATGTTCGCGCGCCAGACGCTCTCCGAGCGCACGATGGCTGCGCTGGCATCCGTGGCGGACGGGATCGCGCTCGCCATCGACCGCGCGCGGATGGAGGATGCGCGCGAGCGGCTGCTGGGCGAGCTCAGGTTCGAGCGGACGCGGCTGGCCGGCGCCTTCCAGCAGGCGCCGGCCTTCATCGCCACCCTGCGCGGGCCGGACCACGTCTTCGAGATGGCCAACCCCATCTACGCCCAGCTCGTCGGCCACCGCGACGTCGTGGGAAAGCCGGTACGCGAGGCGATTCCCGAGGCCGCGGAGCAGGGCTTTCTGGAGCTGCTGGACCAGGTGTACGGCAGCGGCCAGGCGTTCGTGGGCAACGGGGTCAGGATCGAGCTGCAGCGCACCCCCGGCGCCCCGCTCGAGGCCCGCTACCTCAACTTCGTCTACCAGCCGCTCATGGAGGCGGACGGCTCCGTCGGCGGGATCCTGGTGCACGGGGTGGACGTGACGGAACAGGTGGAAACGCAGCGGATGATGGAGGAGCAGGCCGCCGAGCTGGAGGCGCAAAAGGAGGAGCTGCAGCTGCAGGCGCTGCGCATGGAAGAGGTGCAGGTGGAGCTGGAGGTAAGCAACGAGGAGCTGCAGCACGCCAACGAGGAGACGGCGCGCGAGCGGACGCACCTGGCGGCCATCATCGACCACGCGCCGGTCGGCATCCTGATCGCCGAGGCACCCACCGGGCGCATCGTGATGGGGAACCGCCGCCTGGAGGAGATCCTGCGCCACCCCGTGCTGCAGTCCGCGGGGGTGGAGGAGTACGACCGCTGGGTGGCCTTCCACCGCGACGGGCGGAGGGTGCAGGGGCACGAGTTTCCCCTTGCGCGCGTCTTCGCCACAGGCCAGCCCGCCGGGCCCGACGAGTACCTCTACCAGCGCGGCGACGGCACGCCCGCGTGGGTGCAGATCACGGGCGTGCCGCTGCGCGACGCGCGCGGCGCCGTCACCAGCGCGCTCGTGGTGCTGGACGACGTGGACGCGGAGCGCCGCGCCCAGGAAGAGCGCGAGAGCCTGATCCGGGAGCTGGGCCTGGAGCGCGCGCGCCTGCGCACCGTCTTTCAGCAGGCGCCGGCGATGATCGCCGTTCTGCGCGGGCCGGACTTCGTCTTCGAGATGGCGAACCGCCCGTACGTGTCGCTCATGGGAGGGCGCCCGCTGGTGGGGAAGAAGCTGCGCGAGGCCATCCCGGAGGTGGTGGAGCAGGGCTTCATCGAGATGCTGAACGGCGTCTACGCCACCGGCGAGCCCCACGTGGGCAACGAGACCCCCGCCCTGCTGGACCGCACGGGGCAGGGGAAGCTGGAAGAGGGGTTCTTCAACTTCGTCTTCCAGGCCCTCCCCGACGCCGACGGCTCGGTGGGGGGGATCCTGATCCACGCCGTGGACGTCACCGACCAGGTGCACGCCCGCCAGGAAGTGGAGCGCAAAGCCCAGGAGCTGGCGCGGACCGCGCGCGCCCTGGAGACCAGCAACCGCGAGCTGGACCAGTTCGCCTACGTCGCCAGCCACGACCTCAAGGCGCCGCTGCGGGGGATCAGCAACATCTCCACCTGGATCGAGGAAGACCTGGAGGGCGTGGTGGGCCCCGAGGTGAAGGAGCACCTGGAGCTGCTGCGCGGCCGGGTGCACCGCATGGAGGGGCTGATCGAGGGAATCCTGCAGTACTCGCGCGCCGGGCGGATGAAGGAGCGCGCGGTGCGGGTGGACACGGCGGAGCTGGTGGAGGAAGTGGTGGAGCTGATTGCGCCGCCCGAGGGGGTGCGCGTGGAGGTGGCCGCCGGCATGCCCGTGGTGCACACCGAGCGCCTGCCGCTGCAGCAGGTCTTCATGAACCTGATAGGCAACGCGGTGAAGTACGCGCGCGGCGGCGCGCCGCTGGTGCGGGTGGAGTCGCGCGAGTCGGCGGAGGGGATGTGCGAGTTCGCCGTCATCGACAACGGCCCCGGGATTGCGCCGGAGTACCACGAGCGCATCTTCGGGATCTTCCAGATGCTCGAAGCGCGCGACAAGGTGGAGGGAACGGGGATCGGGCTTTCCATCGTCAAGAAGCTGGTGGAGAGCCGCGGCGGGCGGGTGTGGGTGGAATCGGAAGAGGGAGCGGGGAGCACGTTCCGCTTCCTGTGGCCCCAGGCGCATGAGGAGAGCACCGGGAATGAGTGACAAGCTGCTGAACATCCTGCTGGTGGAGGACGACGAGGTGGACGTGATGAACATCCGCCGCGCCTTCAAAAAGGGGAACATCTCCAACCCGCTCTTCGTGGCGGGGAACGGCCTGGAAGCGCTGGAGATGCTGCGCGGCGACGAGCTGCCGCGCACCCGCCGCCTGGTACTGCTCGACCTCAACATGCCGCGCATGAACGGCATCGAGTTCCTGCGCGAGCTGCGCGCGGACCCCGAGCTGAGCCCCACCCCCGTAGTGGTGCTCACCACCTCCGACGCGGAGCGCGACAAGGTGGAGGCGTACAACCTCCACGTGGCGGGTTACCTGCTGAAGCCCGTCACCTTCAGCAACTTCTGCGAGACGATGGCCTCCCTCAACAAGTACTGGGCGCTCGTGGAGATGCCGTGACCGAGCCGCTGGATCCGCCCGCCGTCGCCACCGAAGATGCGCAGCCGCGGCTGCGCATCCTTGTGGTGGACGACGACCGGGTGGACCGGATGGCGATCCGCCGTGCGCTCCTGCGCGCGGGGGTGGACGCGGCGGTGGACGAGGCCGAAGCCGTCCCCCAGGCGCTGGCGCTGGCCGTGGCCGGCGGGTACGACTGCGTCTTCCTGGACTACAACCTCCCCGGCGGCAACGGCCTCACCCTGCTGCGCTCCATCCGCGCGGCCGGGGTGAACGCGCCGGTGGTGATGCTTACCGGCCAGGGCGACGAGCGGGTGGCGGTGGCGCTGATGAAGGCCGGCGCGGCGGACTACCTTCCCAAGGACGGCATCACCCCCGAGCGGCTGGCGGCCTCCCTGCGCTACGCCGTGGAGCTGCGCCGCGCCGAGGCCGAGACGCAGGCGGCCCAGGAGGAGCTGCGCGCCAGCGCCGAGCGCACCCGCTTCCTGGCCGAGGCCAGCCGCGTGCTTGCCGACTCGCTGGACATGGACGCCACCCTGCGCGCCGTGGCGCGGCTGGCCGTCCCCATGCTGGGCGACTACTGCGTCATCTACCTCACCCAGGAGAACGGGGAGCACCGCGGCGTGGCCGCAGCCCACGCGGACCCGGAAAAGGAGCCGCTGGTGCGCGCGCTGGAGCGGCACTACCGCCCTACCCGCGACCATCCCACCAGCTACGTGGCCGACGCCATCCGCTCCGGCGAGGTGCGCCACGTGGCCGTGGTGCCGGACGAGCACCTGGCCACCCTCGCCCGCACCGCGGAGGAGCTGGAGGTCTTCCGCGCCCTGCGCTCGCAGGCGGGGCTCTTCGTGCCGCTCGCCGCCCGCGGCCACGTGCTGGGCGCCATCGGCCTCCTGCGCACCAGCCCGGGCGCCGTCTACACCCCCGCCCAGGTCGCGCTGGCGGAGGACCTGGCGCGGCGCGCGGCGGTGGCCATCGACAACGCGCGCCTCTTCGAAGACGCCGCCCAGGCCCGCGCCGCCGCCGAGGAGGCGAACCGGGCCAAGAGCGAGTTCCTGGCGCGCATGTCGCACGACCTGCGCACGCCGCTCAACGCCATCGGCGGCTACGCGCAGCTCGTGGAGATGGGGGTGCAGGGCCCCGTCAGCGAGCTGCAGCGCGAGGCGATGGGACGGATCATCCGCGCGCAGGAGCACCTCCTCACCCTGATCAACGACATCCTCAGCTTCGCGCGGCTCGAAGCGGGCCAGGTGCAGATCGAGATCGCGGCGGTCCCCCTGCGCGACACGATCGAGGAGCTGCGTCCGCTGGTGCAGCCCCTCTTCGCCAAGCGTGGCGTGGCGCTGGAGCTGCGCGCCCCCGACGCCGCGCTCCACGTGCTGGCCGACGGCGAGCGGCTGATCCAGGTGTGCCTGAACCTGCTGACCAACGCCGCCAAGTTCACCGACCCCGGCGGCCGCGTGGTGCTCGACTGCGTCCCCTCCGACGGCACCGTCGCCATCCGCGTGCGCGACACCGGCCGCGGCATCCCGCCGGAGCGGATCGAGGCGATCTTCAGCCCCTTCATCCAGGCCGGCAACTCCGACGCGGAGACGCGCCAGGGCGTGGGCCTGGGCCTCGCCATCAGCCGCGAGCTCCTGCGCCTGATGAACGGCACCCTCTCCGTGGAGAGCGTCGTCGGCGAGGGCACGACCTTCGTGGTGCAGCTGGCGCGGGCGGTGGCCCTCACCCCCCCGACCCCCCTCTCCCGATAACAGGAGAGGCTGGCGCCTCTGTTATCGAGAGAGGGGGGAGGCTGGACGGTCCGCGCCCGCAGGTCTGCCCCCTCCCCCGCCCTGCGCCCCCGCAGGCGGGGGAGGGGGCCGGGGGGAGGGGGCACCCTGCGTGCACCAGACGCCGGCGATGCACACCCACGCCCCCTCTCTCGATAACGTGAGGGCGCAGCCCTCTCCTGTTATCGGGAGAGGGGGCAGCGAGGAACGAGCGGGGGTGAGGGCCTCTTTCCGGGAGAACACACGTGAGCGTTCCGGACGCGGTGGTGGTGGGCTCTGGTCCCAACGGGCTGTCGGCGGCGATCGCGCTGGCGCGGGCGGGGCGCTCCGTCGTCGTACGCGAGGCGGCGGACACCATCGGCGGCGGGATGCGCACCGAAGAGCTGACGCTCCCCGGCTACCTGCACGACGTCTGCTCCATCGTGCACCCGCTCGCCCTCTCTTCCCCCTTTTTCCGCACCCTGCCGCTTGAGGAGCACGGGCTGGAGTGGGTGCACTCCCCCGCCTGCCTCGCGCACCCGTTCGACGACGGCGCCGTGGCGATGCTGGAGCGCTCCATCGAGGCCACCGGCGCCACGCTCGGCCCCGATGCGCGCGCGTGGAAGAAGCTGCTCGGCTTCTGGACGGAGCGCTGGCTGACGCTGGCGGAGGACGTGCTGGGGCCGCTGGAGTTCCCCGACCACCCCTTTCTCCTCGCCCGCTTCGGCCTCACCGCCGTGCGCCCAGCGTACGGCGTGGCGAAGGGCGCCTTCCGCGGCGATCGCGCACGCGCGCTCTTCGCGGGCAACGCCGCCCACTCCATGGTCCCGCTGACGCAGTCGCCCACTGCGGCGTTCGGGCTGACGCTGGCGGCGGCGGGGCACGCGGTGGGATGGCCGATCGCGCGCGGCGGGTCGCGGAGCATCGCCACGGCACTGGCGTCGTACTTCCGCTCGCTTGGGGGCGAGATCGTCACCGGCGCGCCCGTGGACGACGTGGACGAGCTGCGAGGGGTCGGCACCATCCTCCTGGACCTGACCCCGCGGCAGGTGCTGCGCATCGCCGGGCACCGGCTGCCGGCGCGCTATCGCGGGGCGCTGGAGCGATACCAGTACGGCGCGGGGTCGTTCAAGATGGACTGGGCGCTCTCCGAGCCGATCCCCTGGCGCTCCCCGGAGTGCCGCCGCGCCGCCACCGTGCACCTCGGCGGCACCCTGGACGAGATCGCCGCCTCGGAGCACGCGCCCCTCGCCGGCCAGGTTCCGGAGAAGCCCTTCGTCCTCCTGGTGCAGCCCACCCTCTTCGACCCGACGCGCGCACCGGAGGGGAAGCACGTCGCGTGGGCGTACTGCCACGTCCCCTTCGGCCGCGACGTGGACATGACGGAGGCCATCGAGGCGCAAATCGAGCGCTTCGCCCCCGGCTTCCGCGACGTGGTGCTGGCGCGTAGCGTGATGCCGCCCTCCGCGCTGGAGCGCCACAACCCGAACCTGGTGGGCGGCGACATCAGCGCGGGCGCCATGACCCTGCGGCAGGTCTTCTTCCGCCCCGCCTTCCGCCGCAACCCGTACTCCACGCCGGTGGACGGGCTGTTTATGTGCTCCGCTTCCACGCCTCCCGGCGGTGCCGTCCACGGCATGTGCGGGTACTACGCAGCCCGCGCAGCCCTGCGCCGGCCGCTAGCGGCGCCGAATGCGTGATGGTTGGAGCGGGTTGCGGTAGCGGAGATTGTCGTGGGGGCGGGCACGGGCAGCCACATGGGGCGGCCCCTACATGTGACGGTGCGTGTTTGCGGGGGTTGGCGCGGAGGAAACGGTGGGCAGACACGCAGGTCTGCCCCTACAGATATTCGTGCGGAACCGCGGTGATCGGCGCGGCGGAAAGGGCGGGCGCGATGAATCGCGCCCCTACGGGATCTGTGCAGTTCTCCCCCTCACCCGCCCTGCGCCCCCGCAGGCGGGGGAGGGGGCCGGGGGGAGGGGGCCCTCTGCGCGCGCACAAACCCGCCGAACCGCACGCAAGCCCCCTCTCTCGATAACGGCGAGGGCGCAGCCCTCTCCTGTTATCGGGAGAGGGGGCAGTCGAGTGTAACGAGACGGGGGTGAGGGCCCCTCACGCCTTCGCCACCGTGATGATCACGAACTTCGAGGTCGGCGTGTTGCTGCGCGCGGCGACGCTGCCGATGGGGACCAGGACGTTGGTCTCGGGATAGTAGGTGGCGGCGCAGCGGCGGGGGATGGGGTAGCTCACCACGATGAAGCGCCGCGCCACCCGCTCCTCCCCGCGGAAATGGCTCGTCAGGTCCACCACGTCGCCCGCGGCCAGGCCCAGCTCGCGGATGTCCTCTGGGTTCATCATCACGACGCGGCGCTCGTTGTAGATGCCGCGATAGCGGTCGTCCAGGCCGTAGACGGTGGTGTTGAATTGGTCGTGGCTGCGCATCGACATCATCACCAGCTGCCCCGGCTCCAGCTTCACCGGCTGGATGCGGTGCACGGTGAAGTTGGCCTTCCCCGTGGTGGTGCTGAACTCGCGGCGGTCGCGCGGAAGGTTGGGGAGGACGAGCTCCCCGTGCTCGCGCAGGCGGCGGTTGTAGCCCTCGAAGCCGGGGATCACCCGCTCGATCAGGTCGCGGATGCGGCCGTAGTCGGCGATCAGCGAGTACCACTCCACCCGGTTGCGCGCTCCGAGCGTGGCGGTGGCCAGGAGCGCGACGATGGTGGGCTCGCTCTTCAGGTGCGGCGATGCGGGGTCCAGCACGCCGCGCGACGTGCGCACCACGCCCATCGAGTTCTCGGCGGTCACGAACTGCTCGCCCGTGAGCTGCACGTCGCGCTCGGCGCGGCCGATGGTGGGGAGGATGAGCGCCTGCCTCCCCGTCACCAGGTGGCCGCGATTGAGCTTGATGGAGACATGCGCGGTCAGGCGGCAGCGGCGCATGGCGGCGGCGGTGTACTCCGTGTCCGGCCCGGCCGAAAGGAAGTTGCCGCCCATCCCAAAGAACACCTTCACCTTCCCAGCGTGCATCGCCTTGATTGTCTCCACGGTGTCGTAGCCGTGGTGGCGCGGCGGGTTGAAGCCGAACTCCCTCTTCAGCGCGTCCAGGAACCGGTCCGGCATCCGTTCCCAGATCCCGACCGTGCGGTCGCCCTGCACGTTGCTGTGGCCGCGCACGGGGAGCGCGCCCGCCCCCTTCTTCCCAATGCTCCCCTTCAGCAGCAGCAGGTTGACGATCTCCTGGATGGCGCTCACCGCGTCCGGCTGCTGCGTGAGCCCCATCGCCCACGCCACGATGATGCGCTCGTGCCGCATCACCATCTCGGCCACGGTGCGGATCTGCGCGCGCTCCACCCCGCTCTGCTCAATGATGAGGTCCCAGCTTTCGGCGCGCAGGTCCTCGACGAAGGCCTCGTAGCCGTGCGTGTGGGTGCGGATGAACTCGTGGTCGAAAACGGTGCCGGGGCGCCGCTCCTCCTCCTCCAGCATCTCTTTGAGCACGCCCTTGAGGAGCGCCACGTCGCCCGCGATGCGCACCGGCACAAAGAACTCGGCGATGGGGGTGCCGTCGCCCACCAGCACGCTGAGGATGCGGCCGGGGTGCTTGAGGTCCTGCGGGTGCTTGAAGTGGTTCAGCCCCGTCTCGGGGAGGGGGTTGATGGCGATGATCTTGCCGCCGTTGCGCTTCAGCCGCTGGAGCGCCGTGAGCATGCGCGGGTGGCACGATCCCGGGTTCTGGCCGATGCTGATCAGCAGGTCGGCGTGATGCACGTCGTCCAGCGTCACCGTACCCTTGCCGATGCCGATGGAGTCGGTGAGGGCGCTGCCGCTGGACTCGTGGCACATGTTGCTGCAGTCCGGCAGGTTGTTGGTGCCGAAGTGCCGCACGAAGAGCTGGTAGAGGAACGCCGTCTCGTTGGCGGTGCGCCCGGATGTGTAGAACGCCGCCTCGTCCGGCGAGTCCAGCGCCCGTAGCTCCTTCGCCACCAGCCCGATCGCCTCTTCCCAGCCGATCGGCTCGTAGTGCGTGGCGCCCTCGCGCAGCACCATCGGCCGGTCGATGCGCCCCTGCTTCGCCAGCCAGTAGTCGGACCTCTCGGACAGCTCGGCGACGCTGTAGCGGCGAAAGAAGTCGGGGTCGATCAGCTTCCGCGTGTTCTCCTCGGCGGTGACCTTTGCGCCGTTCTCGCAGTACTCCGCGAACGCCGGCCGCTCGCCGGCGGGCGGATCGGGCCACGCGCAGCTCTGGCAGTCGAAGCCGCCCTCCTGGTTCAGCTTCTGGAGCATGCGCGCGCCGTCCGCGGCGCCCATCTCGGCGAGCGTGTACTTCATCGCCACGCGCACGGCGTTGATGCCGGCGGCGGTCTTCTGCACGTCGCCCAGGCGCAGCCCGGTGTGCTCCGCCGGCGGCTGCGCGTGGACACGGCCGTGGAACGCCTCGTCTGCGGCCGTGGCGGGGGGCTCTCCGGCGCGTGCCATCTCGCGCCGCACCCCGCCCTCGCTGGCGAGGCCGATCTTGGCGCTCTCCCACGCGTTGGCCTGCTCCCCGTCCGGCACGTCCCCCCGGATCGCCCCCTGCTCCGGCTCGACCGACGCCCGTTCCTCCAGCTCCTTCCTCTCTGCCGGATCGATGTTGCCGTGCTCGGTCATTCCGTGCTCCAATGGGGCGGGTCGTCTGGGGATCGATCGCGGTGCTGCAACAACCATACTTTCCGCGACCCAGGCTCCCTGACAACAGGCTGTTCGGCCGCGCTGCCTTTTCCTGCGGGATTGCCGTTTGCACTGATCCGGCGAGACGCGCGCGCTGGGGATCTTCCACCCGCACATGGAGCACGGCATGGTCCGGCTTTTCCCCAAGGACGACAGCTATTTCGACGAGTTGGAGACGCTGGCGGGGCACCTGACCACGGCGGCGGACCTGCTCAACCGGCTCTTTCAGGACCCCCGCGAGCCCGCCCGGCTGGAGCGGCGCATCCGCACGGCGGAGCACGAGGCCGACGAGCTGACCGGCGAGATCACGTCGCGGCTCGACGGCTCGCTCGTGGCGCCGTTCGACCGCGAGGACCTGTACGCCATCGCGCGCGGGCTGGACAACGTGGTGGACCAGGTGGAGGATGCGGCGTCGTACGTGGCCGCGTTCGAGATCTCGCGGGCGGACGAGGGGGCGCGCGAACTGGCGGGCGTCCTGCTCAGGGGGAGCATGCTGGTGGCCACGGCCGTCGCCAACCTGCGCACCTCCGGCATCGACCGCGACCCCTTTCGCGAGATCCAGGCGCTCGGCGAGGAGGGCGATGCCGTGTACGAGCGCGTGATGACCGGGCTGTTCGCCGGCAAGCCCGACCCCATCGAGACGCTGAAGTGGAAGGAGATCTACGACAAGCTGGAAGCGGCGATCGACGGGATCGAGACGGTGGCGGACGTGCTGGAGAGCGTCGCCATCAAGAACCGCTAGGGGGCATCGGGGGCGGCGCTCCCAACGGCGACGCCGGGTCGAGGAGGTGGAATCCGATGTCGTCCACCTCGATGGCGGTGTTCGAGAGCACCACCACGCCGATCCGCCGCTCAGGATCGAACCCGATGAACGTCTGGAACCCCGCCGTGCCGCCGTCCTTCCAGACGATGCTGGAGCCGCCTCGCGTACGGATCTGCCAGCCGACGCCCATCGCGTCGGTGCCGATGCGGTTTGCGACCGTGTCGGTGACCGTGCGCTGCATCCTTTGCGTCGCGTGGATCGAGCGCTCCAGCTCCGTCTGCGGCGGCCGCAGGTTTGCGGCGAGGAAGCGCATCAGGTCGTCCAGGTTCGAGCGGTAGGCGCCCGCGCCCGCCAGCGTCGGCAGGTCCCAGTAGGGCACGATCTCGCCCTGCCTGTTGTGCCCCTTCGCCATGAGCTCGCCCCGCAGATCGATCGCGGTCCCATCCATCCGCAGCGGCCGCAGGATGCGCTCGCGGACGAGCTCGTCGTACCCGGAACCCGCCGCCCGGCCCAGGGCGTGGCCCAGCAGCCCGAAGCCGATGTTGGAGTACTGATAGGCCGCGCCCGCCTCGCGCTCCGGCGTGAAGCCGGAGAGGAACGCGTACATCTGCGCAGCCGAGTAGTCCGCGTACGGATTGCGAGGGTCCGCCGGGTCCATGTTGTCCGGCACGGCGGGGAGGCCGGAGTGGTGCGTGGCCAGGTCGAGGAGGGTGATCTCGCGGCCGTTGAGGGCAGGGACGCGCACGCCTTCGGGGAGGTAGCGGGAGACGGGATCGTCGTAGCGCACCTCGCCGGTCCGCACCATCTCCGCCAGCAGGACGCCCGTGAACGTCTTGGTGATGGAGCCGATCTCGAACCGCGTACGGCCGTCGAGCGGCCGCGCGCCCTCACCCGCGCTCCCCGCGAACGCCATCGTGGCGGAGCCATCCGCCTCCAGCACGCCGACCGCGATCCCGACCGCGCGCCGCTCCCGCACACGCGTCTCGAGAAGAGCCGTCAGCTCCCGCTCGGCGGGAAAGTAGCGCTCGGGCGAGGCGCACGCGGAGAGGAGCGCGGCCAGCAGGAGCGCACGACGCCACACGCGCACCCGCTAACCCTTCTTGCGCTTCTTCTTCCGCGTGCGGAAGGGGACGTACTCGGCGGCCGAGACCTGTGCGGACCAGCGCTCGTCCAGCGCGCCGACGAGCTCGGCCGGGGTGATCTCCGTCTTGAGGCGCACCAGGTACTCCAGCACGGCGGGGCGCTCGGGCTCGCGCCGCACGTTCACCAGCCGCCAGTCACTCGCGGTGTCGCCGAGCGCTTCCTGCACCGTGAGGCGCGCAAGGTCCGGTGCGCCTGAGTGCACCAGCAGGATGCCGTCCGTGCGCATGTCGCCGTCGTGCTCCAGCATCCGCCGGCGAATGTCGCGCTGCGCCGCGGGGTCGTCCGCCACCATCAGCTCCGGATCGCCCACCGACAGGATGCCCGTGCGCCCGTAGCTGCCGCTGTAGATCGACCCCACGTTGTGCTTCCACACCAACAGCACGACGAAGTTGAAGGCCAGCGACATCGCCAGCGCAACGTCCAGCGCCTGCACCCCCGCCGACAGCCCGATCCCGATCACCAGGAATATGTAGACGGCGTCGCGCGGGTCCTTGAGCGTGTTGCGGAACCGGACCGCCGCCACGATCCCGGCCAGCGAAAAGGCCAGCGCCAGCGAGTTCTTGACCACCAGCGCGATCCCCGCCACCACGATCGGCAGGATGATGACCGAGGAAACGAGCGCCGGATCGTAGCGGAAGCGCTTGGTGAACATGTACACCCACGCCACCGGAATCACGAGCGACAGCGCGCCGGCGATCACCAGCAGCGTAGTGAGCGCGCGGTGAAGCGCCTCGCCCAGCGACAGCCGTGCGCCGTAGTCGCCCAGCGTGGGCGCGCGAGTGAGCAGCTCCGATCCGCTCCCGCCTCTGCCCAGATCGGGAAGGACGACGGGGGAGATGAAGGCGTCGCGCACCATCGGCACCCAGTACACCAGCGCGCCCATGATGCCGATGAGCAGCACGTAGTACGCGATCAGCCGCAGAAACGGCGCCCTCCGCGACTCGGCCATGCGCTCGAGGAAGCCGCGGGGAGCGGGCCGCGTCTCGCGAATCCGCGACGGAGGCGTGCTCTCGGCGCGGCGCGCCGGCTCGTCCTGCATCGGCTCCGAAGGCGCCAGGAGCGTCTCCGATCCGTCGCCGGGCGCGGAATGGTTGCGGTTGTTCTTGGCGGCCATGATGCCTGGTGGTGGGAGCAACGCGCCCCGTGTGAATGCCCGTCGTTCCGCAAAGTTGCTCTGCCAACGCTCGAACCGCAATCTCACGCGGAGCCGCGGCGCAGGCGGAGTTCTCTCTCTGCGTCTCCGCGTCTCCGCGTGAGACCCTGCTGTTCCTAGCCTTTAGCCGGACCCGCCGGCGGGCCCTTGGAGCCGCGCCGAGTCTCGTAGCGGCGCCCGCGCAACCGCTTCTCCGCGGCGCCGGGCTCCGGCGGCGCTTCCTGGGCCGCCTCGCCCAGCTCGGGGGCGTAGCGCGGCAGGCGGATGGTGAACACGCTCCCGCCCTTGGTGCCGGGCTCCAGCGTCACCTCGCCCTCCAGCAAGTGGGCGAGCTGCTGCGTGACCGCCAGCCCCAGCCCCGTTCCGCCGACGCGGCCATCCGTCTGGTCCACCTGCCAGAACGCCTCGAACACGTGCTCCGCGTGCTCGGCGGCGATGCCGATCCCCGTGTCCGCCACGCGCAGCAGCACCGCGCGGTCCGTGGCCTCCAGCTCCATCCGCACCTCGCCCGCCTCGGTGAACTTCACGGCGTTCGCGGCGATGTTCAGGATGATCTGGCGCAGCTTCCCCACGTCGGTGCGAAAGGGGATCGGCCCTTCGGGCACCGCCAGCACGAAGCTCAGCCCCTTGGCCGCCGCGAGCGGCTCCACCACCGCCGAAGCGTCGCGCACCAGCGCGGCGAGGTCCACCTCGTGGATGCGCAGCTCGGAGCGCCCCGCCTGCTGCCGGGCGAAGGTGAGGATCTCCTCGATCAGCCCCAGCAGGTGGTCGCTCGCCGCGCGGATGCGTCCCACCTGGCGCCGCTGGCCGTCGGTAAGCGGGGCGGAACCCTCGTCCGTCAGCAGGTCCGCGTACCCCTGCACCGCCGTGAGTGGCGTGCGGAACTCGTGCGAGATCGTGCCGAGAAAGGTTGTCTTGGCGTGGTTCGCCGCGGCAGCCTCGTAGCGCGCGAGGTTGGCCTCGCCCAGAAGCTCCTCCGCCCGGCGGGCGGTGAGGGTGGCGGCCATGCGCGCCGCCTCCGCCACGCGGTGCGCCTCCCGCGACGCCGCGTACAGCCGCGCGTTGTCCACGGCCATCGCGCAGCGCCGTCCCAGGTCCTCGGCCAGCAGCAGGTCCGCGGGGTCGTACCGCCGCCGGTCGTCCGAGACGAAGGTGATGGCCCCCATCGTCCGCCCGCGCGCGCACATGGGCACCATGAGGAACGACTGCGCGCCCAGCCCCTGCAGCAGCGCCCGGTGCTCCTCCTGCGCGATGCTCTCCAGCACGTCCTCGTAGGCGAGCACGAACTCCGACTCGCGGGTGCGGATCACCCGCGGCGCGCCGAGCGGATCGTCGCGGTCCGGCGGATGGGTCGCGTAGAACTCGCGGGCGGTGCGCTGCTTCTCCGCGTCGGGGTGGATCACGGCCACGCGGCGGATGGTGTCGTCCGGCTCCACCACGTCCACCATGCACCAGGTGCCGAAGTGCGGCAGCGCTAGCCCCGCCCCCGTCGCCAGCGTCGTCTCGTAGTCGAGCGAACCCGCCAGGCAGCGGCTTGTCTCCGCCAGGAAGCCCAGGCGCGTGCGCGGGTCGGCGCTCGTCTCGGCGTCCGGGCTGGTCGTGGTCATTGCGGACTCTGGACGGGTGATGACGATCGCCGGAAGCGCGTCGTGGCCACCCCGGGCCGCACGAACCGAGCCGGGCCATGCGTTGCCTACCGCTGAGCGCCGAACCAGCCCCGTAGCGCCGCCGGGCACACGCGGGGCGCGGAATGCATTTGTCATCCTGAGGGAGCCGCCCCCCAGATGTCCGCCGTGCCCCGCCCTGCTTTTGCGGCAACCGAAGGATCTAGCTGTCCGGCGAGGCACGAGGACCGCGGTAATGAGCGAACCCCTCGTCACGCGCAGTAGATCCTTCGCTCCGCGCCAAAGACCTGAGCACGGGCAAGGGCGGAGCGGCGCGTCGCTCAGGATGACAAAGGGCGGCGCTCTGCGCCCTTGCTCTGCGTCTCCGCGTCTCCGCGTGAGCCCTGCTGTTTCCCGCTCGGAATCAGCCCTGCGCCGGGAACATGGGGCGACCGCGCGGAGTAGCCCTAGCACCTTGTAGCGGCCTCAGGGTACCTTTCGCCGACACAGACCAGCAAGCCACACCAGAGGAAAGACCCGATGATCCAAACCCGCCGCGCGGTGCTCGCCGTCGCGCCGCTGGCCCTGATCGCAGGCGCGGCAATCGGAATCGGAACCGCCCCTCGTGCATCCGAGGCCGCCCCGACGCACGTCGAGAAAGCGCAGCCCGCGCCGTCACCCGCGCCCACGACCCCGCAGCCCCGCGCCGAAGCCCGCGCGGTGTGGGTCAACCGCTGGGAGTACCGCACGGAGGCCGACGTGCGCAACATCATGGTGCGCGCCGTCCGCGCGCACCTGAACATGGTGTACTTCCAGGTGCGCGGTCCCTCGGACGCCTACTACCGCTCTGAGCTGGACCCCTGCTCCGTGCGGCTCTGCGGCCGGCTCGGCGGCACCCCGTCGTGGGACCCGCTCGAGGTGGCCGTGCGTGAGGCACATGCGCGCGGGCTGCAGCTTCACGCCTGGATCAACGCGCTCTCCGGCTGGGACTCGCAGGAGGCTGACTTCTGCCGCCGCCTGCACCCGAGCGCGCCCGGTCGCCCCGACCACATCCTGGTGCGGCATCCGGAGTGGGCGATGCACACCCGCGCCGGCCGTCCGATGGCGTGCCCGAACGGCGAGGAGTACGTCTATCTCTCCCCCGGCAACCCGGGCGTGCGCACCCACCTGGCCCGCGTCGCCGCGGACGTGGTGCGGCGCTACCGGGTCGACGGTGTGCACCTGGATCGCATCCGCTATCCCGGCTCCGACTACGGATGGGACCGCGCCAGCCTCGCTGCCTTTGGGCGCGACCCCGCGGCCGATCCCACCGGCTGGGCCCGCTTCCGCCGCGAGATGGTGAGCCGCACGGTGCGCGAGACCGCCGACAGCATCCGCGCCGTCCGCAGGGTGCCGCTCTCCGCGGCGGTGTGGCCCATCTACGACCGCGACCGCTTCGGATGGCCGTCGTCCAGCGGGGTCGGGCAGTTCTACCAGGACACCTGGGGATGGGCGCGCGAGGGGTCGCTGGACGTGGCCGTGCCGATGGCCTACTTCCGCGTCAACGAGGAGCGCTGCACTTACCTGCGCCGCCCCGGTCGCGAGCCGAACCCGGACTGGCGCTGCATGCTCGAAGACCATCTCGCCGGGATGCGTCCCACGGGCCGGCACGTGTACATCGGCATCGCCTCCGGCATGCCGCACGACGAGATCGCGCGCCAGATCCGCATCGGACGCGAGCAGGGAGTACAGGGCTTTTCCTTCTACTCCTTCGACAACCTCAACGGCCACGGCGCGGTCCCCTTCCTCGGCGACGGCCCCTTCCGCGAACCCGCCGTCGTCCCGCCGATGCCCTGGATGTGAGGGGGTAATCCACCGTCGACCGGGAGGGAGACCGATGGCGAATGTGAACGGCGAGCACGATGACGGACGCAGCATGCTGGAGCAGTGCGCTCCCGAGACGATCTCGGAGCGCACCCTCGCCCACGTGGACGAGGCGATGCGGCAGATGGCCGAGGGGAACGTGGGCGACGAGTTCGACCTGAGCGAAGTAGAGGACCTCGTAGGCTCGTAAAGCATCCGCTCGCGTACGTCTCTTGAAGCTCCCGCCACCCGATCCGCCCTTCGGCAAGGGTGCACCGCGGCAGAAGCGCTGACTTCATCCCGCTTACATACCGTCCCGGAATCGGCTATCGTGCGACGAACACGGGCCGGTATCTTGCCTTGCCCGATTGTGATTGGCGAGGCGGAGCCGCCCGCCGCGTTCGTTCCATCCCCCATCCGCACCCGGATGCCGCCCGACTCCCGGGGCCACGCGCCCACCGTCCCACACGAAGACTCGCAGACCGGCCCGACCTCACTGGTCGCGGCCGCGCTTGCGCAGCTCGCGGAGGGGGTGATCCTGGCCGATGCGGAGGCCGCATCATCTTCGTGAACGAGGCGGCGGCGCGCATGCACGGCACCGTCCGGCTGGACGTGCTCCCCGAAGGCTACGCCAAGACGTACAACCTGCTCACCGAGGACGGCCGCCCCTATCCATCGTCCGAGCTCCCGCTCTCCCGCGCGGTCCTGCGCGGCGAGACGGTGGTGGACGAGCGCTGGCGCATCCGCCGGCCGGACGGCGGCGAGACCTTCGCCGTGGGCACGGCGCGCCCCATCGTGGGGCCGGCGGGCGAGCGGCTAGGAGCGGTGCTCACCCTGCGCGACGATACCCATCGCGTGGAGGCCGAGCGCGCGGAACGCCGTGCGGCGCGCGTGCTCGACCAGGTGGCGGACGAGCACATCACCATGGATGCGGAGTTCCGCATCCTGTCGGTGAACCGCGCCGCGTTGCGGGCGCTGGGCATGCCGGCGGAGGCGCTGCTGGGACGCACGCACTGGGAGGTGTTTCCCGCCTCCGTGGGCACGGAAGCGGAGCGGCAGTACCGGCGCGTTGTCGAGGAGCGGGTAGAGGTGCATTTCGCCCATCACTACGTGGGCGAGGGATACGACCGCCACATCGAGATCGACGCCTACCCGACGGAGGACGGCGGCATTGCGGTGTTCTGGCGGGAGGTCTCAGCGCGCCTGCACGCCGAGGCGGAGCTGCGCGCCCGGAACGACGAGCTCGCCGAGCAGGCGCTGGAGCTGGAGATGGCCAACCAGCAGCTCCAGGAGGGAGCGGCGGAGTTCGAGGCGCGCACCGGCGAGGCGGAACGGGCCCGCGCCGCGGCGGACGAGGCCGCGCGACGCCTTGCCTTCCTGGCCGAGGCGAGCACGCGGTTGGCATCGTCGCTGGACTACGAGGCGACCCTGCGGCAGGTCGTCGCCCTGGCCGTGCCGGACATCGCCGACTGGTGCGCGTACACGGTGGACGCCGGCGACGGCACCGTGCGCATGGTGGCGATCCACCACACGGACCCGGAGAGGACGGCGTTCGTGCGCGAGCTCGCCCGGCGCTACCCCATCCGCGCGGACGAGCCCGCCGGAGCCGCCCTGGTGCTCCGCACGGGAGAGCCCGAGCTGATCGAGGAGATCCCGGACGCAGTGCTGGAGCAGGTAGCGCGCGACAGCGAGCACCTGGAGCTGCTCCGCTCCATCGGCTTCCGCTCGCTGATGACCGTGCCCGTGGTCGCGCACGGCGAGGTGCTCGGCGCGCTCGGCTTCGGCATCGGCGAGTCCGGGCGGCGCTTCGGGCCGGACGACGTGGCGTTCGCGGAGGAGCTGGCGCGGCGTGCGGCGGCGGCGGTCGACAACGCGCGGCTGTACCGGGAGGCGGAGGCAGCGCGGCAGGAGGCCGAGCACGAGCGGCGCAACGCACAGGAGATCCTGGAGGCGATGGCCGACGCGCACTTCGTGCTCGACGCCGAATTCCGCTTCACCAGCGCCAACGCCGCGATGGAGCGGAGCGTGGGGGTAGCGCGCGAGTCACTGCTGGGGCGAAGCATATGGGAGGCCTTTCCGGACACGGTGGGCACCATCTTCGAGAGCTCGTACCGGCAGGTGGCGCGTGAGGGGGTGGAGGTCCACTTCACTGCTGAGTACGCCGGCCAGGGCCTGGAGCTGGTGGCGGAGGTGGACGCCTACCCGACCGCCGCCGGGGGCGTGGCGGTGTTCTGGCGCGACATCGCCCCGCGCCGCCGCATCGAGGCCGCGCTGGCCGAAAGCGAGCGCCAGTTCCGTACGCTCGCGGACGCCATCCCCACGCTGGCGTGGACGGCGCGCGCGGACGGCTACATCGACTGGTACAACGCGCGCTGGTACGAGTACACCGGCGCCACGCCCGAGCAGATGGAGGGGTGGGGGTGGCAGTCCGTGCACGACCCCGCCCAGCTGGCCGGAGTCGTGGAGCGGTGGCAGGCCTCGCTCGCCACCGGGGCCCCGTTCGAGATGATCATCCCGCTGCGTGGCGCGGACGGCGCGTTCCGCCGCTTCCTGACCCGCGCGATGCCGGTGCGCGACGCGGCGGGGCGCGTGCTGCGCTGGTTCGGCACCAACACGGACGTGGAGGTCGAGCGCGCCGCCCGCGACGCCGCCGAAGCCGCCGAGGAGCGGCTGCGCGAGGTCTTCGAACAGGCGCCCATCGCCGTGGCGGTGCTCACCGGCCCGGAGCACGTCTACTCCATCGTGAGCCCCGTCTACGCCCGCTCGCCGGGGCAGGGCCGGCCGCTGCTGGGCCGCACGGTGCGCGAGGCCTTCCCCGAGCTCGCGGGCACGGGCTACTGGGAGACGATGGACCGCGTGTACGAGACGGGCGAGCCCTATTCCGCCACGGAGCGGGGCGTGCTGATCGCGAACCAGGCGGACGGCGCGCTGGAGGAACGCTTCTTCAACATCGGCTACCAGCCGCTGCGCGACGCGGCCGGCGAGGTGTACGCCATCGCCAGCGCCGCCTACGACGTGACGGAGCAGGTGCGGGCGCGGCAGGAGGTGGAAGCCGCGCGCGCCGACGCCGAGCGCCAGCGGGCGCACGCGGAGGCCGCGAACCAGGCCAAGAGCCAGTTCCTCTCCACGATGAGCCACGAGCTAAGGACGCCGCTGAACGCCATCGCGGGGTACGCGGAGCTCCTCACCATGGGGCTGCGGGGCCCGGTCACCGAGGCGCAGGAGCACGACCTGGAGCGGATCCGGCGCGCCAACCAGTACCTCCTGTCGCTGGTCAACGACATCCTCAACTTCGCGCGGCTGGATGCAGGCCAGGTGGAGTACAACATCGCCGAAGTCGACCTCGCGGCGCTCCTGGCGGACATCGAGCCCCTGATGTCTCCGCAGATCGCCGCCAAGGGGCTCGCCTTCGACCACGACGCGTGCGGCCCGCCGCACCTCGTCCGCGCCGACCCGGAGAAGCTGCGCCAGGTGCTGCTCAACCTTCTCACCAACGCCGTCAAGTTCACGGGCGAGGGGGGCCGCGTCGCCGTGCGCTGCGTCCCCGACGCCTCGGCGGGCGTAATGCGCATCCAGGTGACCGATACCGGCCGGGGGATTCCCGCGGAGCAGCTCGAGCGCATCTTCGAGCCGTTCGTGCAGGTGGAGCGGCACCGGACGCACGAGAGCCAGCAGGGGGTGGGGCTCGGCCTCGCCATCAGCCGCGACCTTGCCCTGGGTATGGGCGGCACGCTCGCGGCGGAAAGCGAGGTGGGTGCCGGCAGCACCTTTACCCTGACGCTCCCTCTCGCGTAGGAACTGCACTCTCACGCGGAGACGCGGAGACGCGGGAGGGAACTCTTGCCCCTCTCCTCTGCGTCTCCGCGTCTCCGCGTGAGCCCTGTTTTTTTACCGAACGCGGCGAGAGGTGCCCGCGAATAGGATGCGGAGCGCGCCGATGCCGCCGAAGAAGAGGCCAACCGCGCCACCGATGAGGGCCCCGGAGATCACCGGCCACACCAGGTCGCCGCGCTGGTTGTAGGCGAACACTCCGCCCACGATCGCGCCCAGCACTCCGAACAGGATGACGCTGCGGATCACGGCGAACGTCGCGCGGACTAGCCGATTCGCCACGTCCGCCCCGGCCTCCATGTACGGGCGCAGGTCCTCGGCGCTCTCGCGCAGCACTTCGCGCGGGTCGCGGGCGGGCTCGGGGGGCGGAACGTGCGGGCGCTCGACGGGAGCGCGGCGGCGCCAGCGAGAGGGGGCGGGCCGCCGAGCGGGCGCGGGCGGCGGCGCCGGGCGCGAGCGGCGCGCCTGCTCCTCCGCGGCGCAGCGGGGGCAGTCAGGGGAGTCGAGCCACCCCGTCTCCGCCCCGTGCAGGCGGCACCAGAAGCGCAGCTCGGTGCCGCACACCTCGCACGGGCCGCCCCGGGCGTCGTCGTTCTCCACGCCGCAGTTGGGGCAGCGCGCGACGACGCGGCTCATCCGCCCTCCGTCGCGCCGCCGGGCTCGGGGTAGATCTCGCGGATCAGCTCGGGCGGGATGAACAGCCGCCGCACCTCCGGAAGCTCGCCGCGCACCCAGCGCGCCACGACCGGCACCCGCTCGTACGGCCCGAACACCTCGCGCGGAAGCCGGTGCGACAGGGTGTTGATGGTGAGCGCGGGGTGCTCCGCCCAGGCGGGGAAGACGGCGAAGCGCTCCTCCACGTGGTCGTGGCCGCGCAGCATGCGGCTCACCGGGCGCCCCAGCCGCGTGGCCAGATCGCAGAAGGCCGCGAAGTCCTCGCGCCCGAACTCGCTCCCCCGCGTGGTGCGGTTGGGGATGCGCTTGCGGGCGCGCGGATGGGCGCGCAGCCAGACGAAGTCCTGCAGCACGCGCGGGTCGTTCCAGTCCCGGCACTCGGCCAGCACGGGGTGCAGGTCCGTGTGCGGAATCCCGCCGTGCGCCACCAACAGCCCGTCTGGAAAGAAGAGCGCGCGCGGCGTGCGGCGAAAGAAGTGCACGATTGTCCGCCCCAGCCGCTCCGCCCAGGGGTGGCCGTCCGCGGTGGCCTGGTTCAGCCAGTCCGTGAAGTCGGATGGCAGGACGGTCGATTGAAAGCGCCCGTCCTCCCACTGCACCGCGTCGTCGTGGTTGCCCGTCACCACGGTCACGCGCATGGGCCCGTCCAGCAGCAGCTCGAAGATGCGCAGCACGACCTCGGCCGAGTGCACCCCGTCGTCGAACAGGTCGCCCAGGAAGACGATGCGCGCATCCGCCCCGCCGCCGCTCCGGTCGATGTGCTGGAGCGCGGACTCCAGCGCCAGCAGGTCGCCGTGCAGATCGCCCACGAACCACACCTCGCCTACCGGCCAGTCCTCGCCGATCAGCACCGCGCGGTCGTCCGGTCCCGCCGCGTACTCCTCGAAGGCGAGCCCCAGAGGCCCGCCCCCCGCCAGCCGCTCCTCCATCCGCCCGATGATCCGCTCCGCCCGCTCCTGCTCGAACGGGGTGCTGACGGCGGCGCGGATGGCATCCCAGTCCAGCTCCCGCACTTCCAGCACGTTCACCAGGCCCGCGGATCCGCTGACGGCCGGGGCAGCGGCCGGTTCAGGCGCAGGCGCCGGTTCCACGGCCGGAGCGGGCGTGTCTTCCGGCGGCGGCTCGGCGGCAGGCGCGGCTTCGGGCACGAGCGGCGCGTTCTCGCCGGCTTCCGGCGCGCCATCGGTGGGGAGATCGTCGGGCTGGATCACGGTTCGCTCTCGACGCGCAGCCGCAGCCGGGTCGGGCCAATGGAGATGATGGCGCCCTTCACCAGCGGCGCCGGCGCGTCGCCGAGCGCCGCGCCGTTGAGAAAGGTCGGGTTCTTGGTGGCGGGTGCGGGGGAGATGCTCCACCCGCCCCGCACCAGGTCGCGCGCCACCAGGAACTGCGGGTCCGCCGCGTACACGTGGTCGCCGCCCGCGAAGCTCTCCAGCAGCCGCTTGCCGATGGCGGTGTCCACCCCCACGCTGAGCTGCTTCGTGGTCTCCTCGGACACGAGCACGAGCTTCCCGGCACGGGTGAAGCCGCACGCCTCGCAGCTCAGGGTAGCGTCGTCCTCGTGGACGAAGCCGCACTGGGGGCACTTCCACGCCATACGCCGTCTCAGCCCTGCCGCGCGGTGAGCGGCAGCTTCACGATCCCCTTCTCCACCCGGCCCACCGCGATCACGTCGCCGTCGTGGAGCGGCCGGGGCGAGGTGATCGCCTCGCCGTTCAGCAGCGTCTCGTTGGTGGTGCCCTCACCCGGAACGATCTGCCAGGCGCCATCCGGCCCGCGCTCCAGCACGCACTGCTCCGTATCCCACACGTTCGACTCCTCGCCGAAGCGCCGCACGACGTGCTTCCCCAGTGGCGTCCGCACCCCCACCGTCATCGCCTGGCCGGCCGACGAGACGAGGTTGATGCGCTCGGAACGGAGCGCGCCCCCCGGCGGATCGGCCGGGAGCGTCGGGGGCACCGCGGCGGGTGCCCCGGCCGAAGCGTCCGTGGCGGGAGCGCTGGGCGGCGTGAGCGCCTCGGCGGCCGGCACTTCCGCCGGAGTCTCGGTAGTCGGCAGCTCCGCGGCCGGCGCTTCGACGGGCGGTGCCTCCGCAGCCGGTGCTTCCGTCGCAGTCTCGGTGGTCGGCGCCTCCGAGGCCGGTGCTTCCGTGCCGGATTCCGCGGGCGGCGCTTCCACGACTGCGCCTCCCTCGGTGGACGTAGCCGCGGGCGATTCGAGCGTCGCGTCGGCGGGCGGCGGCGAGATCAACGTGGCATCGGCATCCACGGCCGGTGTTTCGGTTACGGGCGCAGGAGTCGCCGCCGCGGTGTCGCCGGTCGATGGAGCAGCTCCCATGGACGCGGTCCCCTCCTCAGGCGTCGGGGTCGCGAGCGGTGCCTCCTCCAGCGGAGTGGTGGATGCGGTTCCCTCTTCGGGCGTGTTCTTGCTCTCCGTCACGGTCGTCCTCCACATGCGGTCACGACTGGGTCGGCTCGATGGCGATCATCGCGCCCTCCTCCAGCGGCGAAGCTCCGCCGCGTTCTCTCCGTTCCCTCAGCCCGCTCGCACGGTGAGCGGCAGCTTCGCGATCCCCTTGGCCGCACGCCCCACCGCGATCACGTCGCCCTCGCGTAGGGGGTGCGCACCGGTCAGCGTCTGGCCGTTCAGCAGCGTCTCGTTGGTCGTACCCGGAACCGGCACGACCTGCCAGACCCCGTCGGCCCCGCGCTCCACGGCGCACTGCTCCGCATCCCACACGTTGAAGTCGGCTCCGAACTGGCGGACGATGTGCTTCCCCAGCGGCGTCCGCGTCCCCATCGTCAGCACCTCCCCGGACTCGCCCACGAGCTGGATGCGCTCCGAGCGGATCGGCGCGCCGTCCCCTCCCGACGCGGCGGGCGCTGGCGGAGCGGGCGCCGGCTGCGGCGCGCGCGGTGCGGCCGGCGGCGGTGCAGGCGCGGCCGGCGCGGGCGCGGGCGTGGGCGCGGCAGCGGGCGCGGGCGCGGGCGCCGCCTTCACCGCGATGCCGCCCGCGCGCCCGGTGAGCACGTCGCGGACTTCGGTGGCGGTGGGGCGGTCCGCGGCGCGCGGGGCGAGGCAGCGGTGCATGACCTCCGCGATGGCCTCGGCGCTGGCGGGAGCCGGCACCGCGCCGCCCAGGATGGGCCGCTCGGCGGCGTGCGCCAGGGCCATCTTCGCGTACTCCGCCTGGTCGTCCGACCAGTAGGGATGGCGGCCGGTCAGCAGTTGGTAGAGGATCAGCCCGCAGGTGAAGACGTCCGACGCGGCACCCGGCGTGGCGCCCGCGGTGAAGTGCTCGGGCGACCGGTAGTTGTCGGTCCCCACGTACCCCTGCTTCCCGTGCCAGGGCGCCGTCTGGTCCGTGAGGATCGAGAAGTCCACGTCGATCAGCTTGAGCTGGAAGCCGGCCGCGATGGAGGGGTCCTCGATCAGGAACGCGTTGTCCGGCTTCAGGTCCGCGTGCGCCACCTTCGCCTTGTGGAGCGTATCGATGCCGGACATCAGCACCTTGGCCCAGATCAGGTGCTGCTCCCACAGGCGCGAGCTGAACGGCACCGTGAGCAGGCGGCCGCCGTTCTCCGCCGCCTCGCGCTCAAAGATCCCGCCCAGGTCCGCGCCGTTCTCCACGAACTCGAAGACCTGGAAGTAGTTGCGCCCGCCCCACACCGCCTCGAACGCGTCGATGGCGCGCACGCAGTAGTTCCGCGCCGGGCTCTCGGCGATGCGGCGGTTGAGCTCCTTCTGGTATCGCACGTAGTCGCGGTACCAGTCCACCGTCACCGCCGGCGACTTGTACTGCTTGAAGAAGACGCGCTGCCCCGCGCCGTTCACCGCCCCATACGAGATGGCCATCGCCCCCGGCCCGAACACGTCGGTGATCCGGTACCCGTTGATCTCGTCGCCGACTTTTAGCTTCTTGGCCATCGCGGAATGCAGGAGAGGTGCGTGAGTGCTGAGTCCTAAGTGCTAAGTCCTAAGTGCCTTCAACCCAGCACTTAGCACTTAGCACTCAGCACTATCCGTTCAAAGCGCTACCGTCTCCGCCGACTTCGACACGCTGGCCGCGAGCTGGCGCAGCGTGTTCTTGAAGTTCGCCTGGTCGGTGGTGAACTTCACCAGCGCCTCCTGCGGGTTCATCCCGGGGTACGAGATCGCCTCCCACTCCGACTTGTCGATCTGGCTCAGCTCGTCGTAGCCGGGCATGTCGGGGGCGAAGAGGCTCAGGATGATGCGGTTGTTGATGACGGCGTTGGTCACGTCCTGCACGCCGCCGCCCTTGGCCTCGGGGATGGTCATCGCGGGCTTAAACGAGGCGTCGGTGAACACGACGACTACACGCGCCGCGTCGCTGCGGTAGCGCCACCTGGTCGCGTCCAGGCTCTGCGCGCCCTTCTCCGTCTGCCCCATGTTCGCGACCTTGAAGAGCGCGTCCAGGAGCGACTCCGGCTCGTCCTCGCCGCCCTCCGCCGTCAGCCCGGCGAGCTGCGACCGGAGCGCCTCCACGTCGGTGACGAAGGGGTTGTCGATGAACGGCTCCGCGTCGTGGTCGAAGTCGCGGTAGCCCACCGCCTTGGCGCGCCAGTCGCGCACGGGCGACACGTTGTTCCCCTCCCCCTTGCTCAGCGACTCCACGAACGTCCCGATGTTCGCCTTAAGCGCGTCGATCGCCGGGGCCATGCTCCCCGACACGTCGATCAGGAAGACGATGTCCGCGACGCCCCGCGTCTTGCTCTGCTGCTGGTCCATTTCGCTAGCCGTTCCGTCGAGGTCGTTGACGAGGTGCGGGCGAGCCCGCCGGGGTCCGTACCGCAAACGAAGCCCGCCGCCCATGCACGTTTCAGTCCGAGCGCAAGCGGGGGGGCTGGTACCGGCACGCACGTGCGGGCGCGAAAAAGGCCCCGCAGGCGAAAACGCCCCAGGGCCCCTCGTAAGGAGTTCAGAGAAGTACTATTCAAGCTTAGTAGGATTTGTATTGGATTGTTAGTAGGATTCGTATTGGATTCTGCAGATACCACGAAGTCCAAGTCGTCGTCCCGATGTTGACACCGAGGATTAGAACGGTTACTGGGGTACATAATGATCCTTGTTCTACCCGTCGGGACGGCTGAGGTTTAGCTGCATCCGTTTACTGAGCCAGCTACTAAGATGAGCCCACGACCCGCTACCTCTGCCGTTAGCTCCGCCGGTCAGAACCTGGTATTTGTTTCGTACAGCCACGCAGACACAACGTGGCTGCAGCGACTGCGGGTACACCTGA
The DNA here is from genome assembly GCA_036387335.1 of Longimicrobium sp. Taxonomy (NCBI): domain Bacteria; kingdom Pseudomonadati; phylum Gemmatimonadota; class Longimicrobiia; order Longimicrobiales; family Longimicrobiaceae; genus Longimicrobium; species Longimicrobium sp. The sequence goes on along the minus strand of DASVTZ010000177.1, from coordinate 42,033 downwards.
AACCACTGGAACGGCAGGGTGCAATCACCTTGTGGGACGACACAAGGATCAAACCCGGCACCCGTTGGCGAGAGGAGATCCGAAATGCATTAGAGCACGCGAGAGTGGCGGTGCTGCTGGTCACCGCCGATTTCCTTGCGTCTGATTTCATTACGATGGACGAGTTGCCACCGCTTCTTAGGGCGGCGGAGAAACGGGGAACCCTGATCCTACCAGTAATCATCAAACCTTGCCGTTTCGAGCAGACTGAGGGGCTCTGTGACTTTCAGGCGGTGAACAGTCCTTCCAAGCCCTTGGTCGCGCTCCGCTCCGCCCGGCGCGAAGAGCTGTTCTCCAGGCTGAGTGGAGTCATTGAGGAAGCGTTGCGCGCGCCTAAGGTAGAGGCCGTACGGACCGCGCCCGACCTAGTTGAGCAACAACCCACTCGGAAACACGGAGACTCACTCGCTACGGTGGTCGAGTTTGGGCCGTACGCCATCCGGGCGTTGGAGAGCGGGAGTATCGAAGTCGAGAAGGATGGGCATCACGTGACCCCGACGAAACCAGTGCTGCGGGAAATCGCGTTGCAGCTACAGATCGGACTGCTCAATCGAAACGGGAATCCGCTGAACACACGTCAACTTGGGCGTGTCATCATCGATCAGATAGCCGATCTCGATCCGAGCCGACGATCCGATAAAAAGCAGGCTGAGACACGCGATGATCGCCGGCTTCGATTCTGGAAGCAGTTGCTCGACAGAGCGAGGAGAAAGGGCTTGCCCTTCCATGCCAACCGATCGCCCACTACTGCGCATTGGCTAGGTGGAGCTGTCGGAATTACGGGATACAGTTGGAATTACGTCGTTTGGACCGACGCAACCGCTGTCGAGCTCATGATCGGCACGAATGACAAGGACAAAAACAAAGAAGCCTTCGATGCACTGCATAGAAATAGGTCTGCGATCGAAGCATCCTTCGGCGCGCCTCTTGAGTGGGAGCGTCTCGACGACAACCGCCGATCCGAGATCCGCTACACAGTAACCGACCGCGGTTTGACAGCACCCGAGGAGCAGTGGGCCGCGATTCAGTCGGCGTTAGTAGACGCGATGGCGTCATTGACTTCCGCGCTGCAGCCACAACTCGGGAAGTCTGAAGTGTTTCGGCCTTAGACCACAGCAGCATGCAGGTGTGCGCCTGCTCTCCAGGCAACGGAAAGGCCCGCCCCAGGCGAGAGACTGGGGCGAAGCGGGTGTACTTTGGCGAAGGGCTCAAATAGCTTGCTTGGCCCAAGGCGATAGGTACCATCGAAAACGGCCCTGGCTCGCCGAAGCGAACCAGGGCCGTTTTTTGTTGCTACCACAGCACGGAGGCGGAGGGACTCGAACCCCCAAAGGCTTGCGCCCGCCGCATTTCGAGTGCGGTGCCTTACCAATTAGACTACGCCTCCTGATCCTGCACACAGTCGGGACGGCCGGATTTGAACCGGCGACCCCTCGCTCCCGAAGCGAGTGCTCTACCGGGCTGAGCCACGTCCCGAAACAACCACCTGCGACCACCGAGCGGACCGGGTGGGATTCGAACCCACGAGGGCTATTCACCCCACACGATTTCCAATCGTGCTCCTTAAGCCACTCGGACACCGGTCCAAACGCGGAGCGGAGAGGGCGGGATTCGAACCCGCGTCTGTCTTTTGGACAGGACGGTTTAGCAAACCGTTGGTTTTAGCCACTCACCCACCTCTCCAAAACCCGCAACCGAAACCGAAAGTAGCCCCCCCAGGGATCGAACCTGGACTTTCCTGAGTCAGAGTCAGGCGTGTTGCCAATTACACCAGAGGGCTGCACACACAAGCGGGAGACGGGGCTCGAACCCGCGACCCTCAGCTTGGGAAGCTGATGCTCTACCAACTGAGCTACTCCCGCGACGGCCTACAAGCTAACGCCGGATCGGCGATTTGAACAAGAGCCACCGGTCGGGATTGAACCGACGACCGCTCGATTACGAATCGAGTGCTCTACCACTGAGCTACGGTGGCGCTCTCCCGTACCAATGGAGCTGAGGGGAATCGAACCCCTGACCTCTGCAGTGCGATTGCAGCGCTCTCCCATCTGAGCTACAGCCCCGTGTTTGTCACCTGCGCAGTGGGCGGTACAAGACTCGAACTTGTGACCTCCACGATGTCAACGTGGCGCTCTAACCAACTGAGCTAACCGCCCGATGCTGCCCTGAGTGGTGGGGGTAGGATTCGAACCTACGTAGGGCGAAGCCCGGCAGATTTACAGTCTGCTGCCATTAGCCACTCGGCCACCCCACCATGTACTCGCCTTTCATGGAGCCGAGGGGAATCGAACCCCTGACCTCTTGAATGCCATTCAAGCGCTCTCCCAACTGAGCTACGGCCCCGCTGTGCCCGCCCCCGGAGGGGTGAGCGAACCAACCCGGATTTTCAAAAAGCACTTTCGCTCATCTTCAAGCGGGGCCGACGGGACTCGAACCCGCGACCTCCGGAGTGACAGTCCGGCACTCTAACCGACTGAGCTACGGCCCCTTGGGTACTGCTTGCGGAGAACTCACCTCTCCGGTCCTTCAACAGAGCGGGAAACCGGGCTCGAACCGGCGACCTCAACCTTGGCAAGGTTGCGCTCTACCAACTGAGCTATTCCCGCGTACCAGCGCTCCCACGGGGAGTCGAACCCCGCTCTCAACCTTGAAAGGGTCGTGTCCTAACCGATAGACGATGGGAGCCGATCCCGATCAATTCCCTACAAGCTCGCGATGGGACTCGAACCCATGACCTCTTCCTTACCAAGGAAGTGCTCTGCCGGCTGAGCTACGCGAGCAACGCCCGGGTCCCGAGCTTGTCCGTCAATACCGCTACGGGGATTCGAACCCCGGTTTGCGCCGTGAGAGGGCGCCGTCCTAGTCCCCTAGACGATAGCGGCGTATCGCTTGGTGTCCGCACACGCCCGGAGGGAATCGAACCCCCAACCGCCGGTTTTGGAGACCGGTGCTCTACCAATTGAGCTACAGGCGTACAGACTTCACATTCTCGACCCAGATGGCCAGGGAGGGAGTCGAACCCCCGACACTGCGATTTTCAGTCGCATGCTCTACCAACTGAGCTACCTGGCCCCGAACAAAAAACCGCCCGGCTTCGGCGGCGGGGTTTGGGGCTATAGCGGGGGCGGGATTCGAACCCGCGACCTTCGGGTTATGAGCCCGACGAGCTACCAGGCTGCTCCACCCCGCGACACAGAGCCACCAATCTAACCTGCCCCTCCCCCACCGTCAACCCCCGTTTTCCCCGCCCCGCAGGCGCCGCGGGACGGGCCCGCCGGGGAGGGACAAACATATTCCGATTTCCCGGAAACGGAAGCCCTTGACAACAATCCGCCTCCGGTTAGCGCCCCGCGCCGGTTGCCGCCCCGGGAAAACGTTCGTATCGTGGCACCATCCCGCTCCACGTTTCCCAAGCTACCCCGATCGGAGCCATGAACCCAATCGTTCCGTCCCGCGCCGGATGGGCGCTCGCGGCGATGCTCCTCGCACCCGCGGCGGCGCACGCGCAGGGCCTGGAGTATCCGCAGACGCGCCGCGGCGAGCAGGTGGACGTCTATCACGGCACCAGCGTGGCGGACCCGTTCCGCTGGCTGGAGGACACCGACTCGCCCGAGACGCGCGCCTGGATCGCCGCGCAGAACCGGCTGACGAGCTCGTACCTGGAGTCGATCCCGCAGCGGCGGCGCATCGAGCAGCGGCTGACGCAGCTCTGGAACTACGAGCGCAACGGCACGCCGTTCAAGCGCGCGGGGCGCTACTTCTGGTGGAAGAACAACGGCCTGCAGAACCAGTCCGTGCTCTACACCGCCCCGTCGCTCGCCGCCACGCCGCGCGTGGTGCTGGACCCCAACCGCCTCTCCACGGACGGCACGCTGGCCGTCTCCGCCACATCGGTGAGCGAGGACGGGAAGCTGCTGGGGTACGGCGTGTCGTCCGGCGGATCGGACTGGCAGGAGTTGCGGGTGCGCGACGTGGCCACGGCCCGTGACCTCTCCGACCGCATCCAGTGGGTGAAGTTCTCGGGGATCAGCTGGACGCACGACGGGCGCGGCTTCTTCTACTCCCGCTACCCGCAGCCCACCGGCAACGCGCTCACCGCCACGGTGCGCAACCAGAAGCTGTACTACCACCGCCTGGGGACGCCGCAGTCCGCCGACGTGCTGGTGTACGAGCGCACGGACCAGCCGGACTGGGGCTTCGGCGGCTTCGTGACCGAGGACGGGCGCTACCTGGTGGTCAACGTCACCCAGGGGACGGACCGCCGGAACCGCGTGTACATCAAGGATCTGGGCACCGCCGCAACCCCGCGCCTCACCGGCGAGATGGTGAAGCTGCTGGACGACTTCGACGCGGACTACAGCTACGTGGGGAACGACGGACCCATCTTCTTCTTCCAGACGGACCTGGAGGCGCCGCGCGGGCGAGTGATCTCCATCGACCTGCGCAACCCCGCGCGCGACCGCTGGCGCACCGTCGTCCCGCAGGCGCCGGACGCCATGAGCGGCGTGACGATGGCCGGCGGGCGGCTGGTCGCGCAGTACATGCACGACGTGGCCTCGCAGGTGCGCATCTTCGACAAGACGGGCGCGCCGATGCGCACCGTCCAGCTTCCGGGGCTCGGCTCGGTCGGCGGCCTCTCCGGCGAGCCGGACGACCCGGAGCTGTTCTACTCGTTCGCGTCGTACCTGAGCCCCAGCACGGTGTACCGCCACGACGTGCGCACCGGGCGCTCGAACGTCGTGTGGGCGCCGCGCGTGGCCTTCGACGCCAGCCAGTACGAGACGCGGCAGCTCTTCTTCCGGAGCAAGGACGGCACGCGCGTCCCCATGTTCGTGACGCACCGCAAGGGGATTGCGCTGGACGGCAACAACCCCACGCTGCTGTACGGCTACGGCGGCTTCAACTCGGCCGTGACGCCGGGGTTCGCCGCGAGCGTGGCGGTGTGGCTGGAGATGGGGGGCGTCTACGCGGTCGCCAACATCCGCGGCGGCAGCGAGTACGGCGAGGAGTGGCACGCCGCGGGGACCAAGGAGCGGAAGCAGAACGTCTTCGATGACTTCATCGGCGCGGCGGAGCACCTCATCGCGCAGCGGTACACCTCGCCCGCGAAGCTGGCCATCTCCGGCGGCTCGAACGGCGGGCTGCTGGTGGGCGCGGTGCTCAACCAGCGCCCCGAGCTGTTCGGCGCCGCGCTCCCCGCGGTGGGGGTGATGGACATGCTGCGCTTCCACAAGTTCACCATCGGCTGGGCCTGGACCTCGGACTACGGCTCGCCGGACGACGCGCAGCTCTTCCCGTCCATCTACGCCTACTCGCCGCTGCACAACATCAAGCCGGGGACGCGCTACCCGGCCGTGCTGGTGACGACGGGCGACCACGACGACCGCGTCGTGCCCGGCCACTCGTTCAAGTACGCCGCCACGCTGCAGGCCGCGCAGGCGGGCCCTGCGCCTGTCCTCATCCGCATCGAGACGCGTGGCGGCCACGGCGCCGGCAAGCCCACGCAGATGCAGATCGAGGAGGCGGCAGATCGGTGGGCGTTCCTGGCGCGGAATCTTGGGATGCGGACGAGCTTCTAAAGACTGGGCCCACACAGAGACAAAGAGGCACAGAGATGAGTTGATCTCTGTGCCTCTTTGTCTTGCCGGAGAGTGGCACGACATATAATTATCATATGTAACTCATACAGTGGAGACCAATGTTCAAGTCTGAGGATATTCACCCCGTCACCGACTTCGTGCGCAACCACAAGCGGCACCACGAGCAGCTGCGCAGGACGGGGCGCCCAGAAGTGCTCACGATCAACGGAACCGCCGAGCTCGTCCTGCAGGATGTGCGGGCGTACGAGCGAGACGCTGAAGAGGCGAGTCGCATCCGCGAAGAGAACCGCGAGCTGCGTGAGAGGCTGGACGAGCTGGAGACGCTGAACGCTCTCGAAGAGGCGTACGGCGAGTTGCGACGAGGCGAGGGGCGGCCCCTGGAGGAAGTGCTTCCCGCGCTTCGTGACCGGCTCGGCATCGGGAAGGCATCGCGTTGAAGCGGTTCACCGTACTCCTGGCGCCTCGGCTGGAGGACGACGTCGAGAAGCTCGTCGCGCACCTTCGCGATCGTGAGGAGAAGGGCGAGATAACTGCTGGTTATACGGAGTCGTGGTACGGCATGCTCGAAGAGACCCTCGCCGGCCTCCGCACGCCCGCCGAGCGCCACCCGTGGGCACCGGAGCGCAGAGCGTGGAGGCGGGACGTGCGCAACGCCCTTTTCGCCAACTACCGCATCCTCTACCTGATCGTGGACGACCGCGTGTGGGCCATGCGCGTCCGGCATCAGCGACAGGCTCAGCTCAGGCGCCCGGGGACCGGGACAACGCCGCCGCTCTGATCGCCTGGCGCACACCCATCGCACAAATCAGCAGAGATAGCGGCCCTCGTCAGCGAGGTCCTCGAGCAGGCGGCCGGTGGCGTTCTCTTCTTCGGCGGCGCGGCGGAGGGCGCCGGTGGCGTGATGGCGGGCGCCGCAGGTGGTGCAGGCCAGGTAGTGCTGCCGCCAGACCGCGACCTCGCTCCAGTTGCCCGTGCACTCGGAGCGCACGTGGCGCAGGTGGAGGCGCTCGTCCACCGCCAGGCGCTCCTCCTCGGCCTCGGTGAAGGCTTCGAGCTGCGGCTCGAAGTGGCAGTGGAAGCAGGTGAGCGAGTGTGGCAGGTTGATGGCGGCGCCGCGCTGCAGCTCCAGCTCCTTGCCGCACCGGGGGCAGAACCCCGCGAACCAGCGCACCCGGTACTGGCGCGAGAACCAGATCGCCAGGTACGCCCCCGCCACGAAGCAGAGGACCGGCCACGGGTAGTGCGGCGGCACCCAGAACGACACCGGCGCCACCCCCCAGAACACCGCCAGCGACAGCACCGACGCCACCACCCGGAACGCGAACGGCCTGCGCCACAGCCCCAGCCGCGCCGGAGCGGGCGGGTACGCGCGCAGGATCAGGTGTACCGGCGGTGCCTGGAAGATGCTTCTCATGGCCGCCCCACGGGTGAGGTTTGCGGAGCCTGTTCGAACATATATACGGCGGACGGCGGGCACAACGAAGGGGAATGGGGAATGGGGAATGGGCATGTACGCAAGCAACCCCTCCCCCAGGCAGTTTTGGGGAGGGGTCGCGAGGAACGAGCGGGGGAGGGGGCCCGCCCCTCACACCACCAGGTTCACCAGCCGGTCCGCCACGAAGATCACCTTTCGCACCTCCTTGCCCTCCGTGAACTTGCGCACGTTCTCGTCCGCGAGGGCGGCGGCGCGGGCGTCCGTTTCAGCGATGCCGCGCGGCATGGGCATGCGCGCGCGCACCTTTCCGTTCACCTGCACCACGAACTCCACCCTGTCCGCGATCGTCTTGTCGGCGTCGTACGACGGCCACTCGGCTTCGTCCCAGATCGAGCTCGTGTGGCCCGTCCGCTCCCACAGCTCCTCCGCCAGGTGCGGGGCGAAGGGGGCCACCAGGCGCACCAGCGGCTCGACCGCGGCACGCTCGGGGGTGCGGCCGCCGGCGCGGACGGCGTTGAGGTACTCCATCATCGCCGCGATGGCGGTGTTGTAGGAGAGCACCTCGAGGTCGTCCGTCACCTTTTTGATGGTGGCGTGCAGCTTCTGCTCGACCGCCGGGTCCAGCTCGCGATCCTCCGCCGTCAGGACGCTGTCCCACAGGCGGTTGAGGAAGTTGAACGGCCCCACCAGCGCCGCGTCGCGGAAGTCGCCGCCCTCCTGGTACGGGCCCAGGAACATCAGGAAAGTGCGGAACGTGTCCGCGCCCCACTCCGCGATGTACTCGTCCGGCACCACCACGTTGCCCTTGGACTTGGACATCTTGGCGCCCTCGCGCACGATGTGGCCGTGCGCGCGGAAGCGGGTGAACGGCTCCTCGAATCCAACGTGCCCCATGTCCTTGAGCGCCATCGTGATGAAGCGCGAGTACAGCAGGTGCAGCACCGCGTGCTCGTTGCCGCCGATGTAGCTGTGCACCGGGAGCCACGCCTTCGTGACCGCGTCGTCGAACGCCACCGCCTCGTTCCCCGCGGACGGGTAGCGCAGGAAGTACCACGACGAGTCCAGGAACGTGTCCGACACGTCGGTTTCGCGCCGCGCGCGGCCGCCGCACGAGGGGCAGTCGGTGAGGTACCATTCCTCGTGGCGCGCCAGCGGCGACACGCCCGACGCGTCCGGCTTGAAGTCCTCGATCGGCGGCAGCAGCACCGGGAGCTGGTCCTCGGGCACGGGCACGGTGCCGCACTCGTCGCAGTACAGGATGGGGATGGGCGGCCCCCAGTAGCGCTGGCGCGAGATCGTCCAGTCGTGCAGCCGGTAGTTGACGCGAGACGTCCCCGCCCCCTGCTGCGCGATGTGCGTGGTGATCGCCATCTTCCCCGTCTCCACCTCCAGCCCCGTGAAGCGGCCGGAGTTCACCAGGCGGCCACCGCCCGTGTACGCGGCCTCCAGCGGCGTGTCTCCGTCCTCCCCCTCGCCGGCGACGACGCGGCGGATGGTGAGGCCGAACTTATGCGCGAACTCGAAGTCGCGCTCGTCGTGGCCCGGCACGGCCATGATGGCGCCCGTGCCGTACTCCATCAGCACGTAGTCCGCGATCCAGACGGGGATCTCCTCGCCGTTGATCGGGTTGAGCGCGCGGGCGCCGGTGTCCACGCCGGTCTTGGTCTTGTCCGACTTCTTGCGCGACACCAGGTCGGTGGCGGTCGCCTGGCGGCGGTACTCGTCCACTTCGGCGCGCTGTCCGTCCGTCGTGATGCGGTCCACCAGCGGGTGCTCGGGGGCCAGCACCATGTAGGTGGCGCCGAAGAGCGTGTCCGGCCGCGTGGTGAAGACGGAGACCGCCATCGGCTCGCCCGCGTCCTGCCCCACGACGGGAAAGAGGATCTCCGCCCCCTCGCTGCGCCCGATCCAGTTCTCCTGCGCCTTGCGCGTCGTGTCGGACCAGTCGAGCCCCTTCAGGTTGTCCAGCAGCTTCCCCGCGTACTGCGTGATGCGAAAGAACCACTGGCTCAGGAAGCGCATCTCCACGGCCGTGCCGCAGCGCTCGCACTCGCCGCCCACCACCTGCTCGTTGGCGAGCACGGTGTTGCAGTTGGGACACCAGTTGACCGCCGCTTCCTTCTTTTCCGCCAGCCCCGCCTTGTAGAGCTGCAGAAAGATCCACTGCGTCCAGCGGTAGTACTCGGGGCGCGTGGTGTCGACGGTGTGGTTCCAGTCGTACATGAAGCCCACGCGGCGCAGCTGCTTCGTGAAGCGCTCCACGTTGCGCGGGATCAGCTCGCCGGGGTGGATCCCCTGCTTGAGCGCGAAGTTCTCCGAGTGGATGCCGAATGCGTCGAAGCCGATCGGCTCGAAGACGTCGTACCCCTGCAGCCGCTTGAAGCGGCCGAAGATGTCGGCGCCCGTGAAGGCGTAGATGTTCCCCACGTGCAGCCCTTCGGCGCTCGGGTACGGGAACATCATCAGGTTGTAGAAGGGGCGCGCGGCCGTGCGGAGCTCCTCCTCCGTCCACGTGTTGGTTCCCCGCTCGTCCCAGCGCGCCTGCCACTTCCGCTCGACCTCGGCGGGCTGATAGCTGCCGGTGATGTGTTCGCTGCTCATGGTCGGTCCCCTGAAAATCGGGCCGCCGCCGCGGGGGAGCTCCCTCGCGGCGGCGGCCTGTAGCCTTCTGCAAATCTATCCCGACGCCCGCGATTTACAACCCCGCGGCGATTGCTACGCGGGCGCGACCTCGGCCGGGAGCTCGGCGGCGGAATGATCGGCGTCCGGGATCGCGCCGCCCAGGCGGCCCTCCACCCGGCGGTCGAGCCAGGCGCGCGCCGGGTTGAACCCCAGCGCCACCACGCCGCCCGCCACCGCCGCCCCGAAACCGTCGGAGAGGTGCAGCACGTCCGCGATGAACGACGAGGCGACGTTCTCCACCACGGCGAAGAGAAGCGCACCGCTCACCGCCATCATGCCGTAGACGGTGGTGCGCTTCAGGGCCAGTCGCGGATCCAGCGCGCCCTGGAAGAAGATGGCGAAGGCGAGGCACACCACCATCACCAGCACGGAAAGCGACTGGCTGATGTTGGTGACCATCAACACGCCGTACGGGATCGGGATCTCGTTGGCCGGGATGCCGGCGGTGGCGGCACGCGCGCCGTGCACCATGCCGTACCCCATCGCCCCCATCATCACCACGCCCAGCCACACCATCGAGTAGAGCCCCTGCACCACCCACAGGATGCGGCGCTGGCCCACGGGATCGGCCACGGCGTAGCTGGCCCGCAGCAGCCCCACCCCGCGGTACAGCGACCAGAGCATCACCGGCACCAGCACCACGTGCAACGCCGCCTGCCCGGTCGCCACGCCGAGCCCCGAGATGACGCTCGCCACCGCCGTGCCACCCCACACCGCGGCGGGCTTCAGGAGGATGCGGCGCCCGCGGCTCACCGGCTTCGCGACGCGCCCCTTGCGCTCGGCGCGCGCGCGGTCCGACGCCTCCAGGTCCGCCAGCGTGAGCGGCTGCGGAAAGAGTGCGGCGAAGCGCAGGAACGCGCCCAGGTACACCCACTGCATGGCGCTCTGGATGATGACGACCGCCGAATACGGCACCCCCGCCTTCGCCACGACGTATGCGGGAAAGAACGCTGTCGCCAGCACGAGCACCAGCGCGCGCGAGTCGGCCCGTGCACCCGCGCGCCACACCAGCGCCAGCGCGAGCCCCACCGCGGCGAGGCAAACCGCGCCCTCCACGTACAGCTCCACCGCGGGGACCTTCGCGCTGCCCAGGTTGACTCCGGCGGATGCGGAGAGGGCCGCGTTCATCAGCCCGCGGTGCGCGGAGATCACCTGCGGCCACACCAGGCCGATCAGCGACTGCACGATGCTCGCGGCGCACAGCGTGGTCAGCGCGACCTGGAAGATGCGCACCCTGGCGGGAGTTGAGGTACTCATGGAGAGGCCTGCTTGGGGGAACAGAGGTTTGCGGGGAAGTGGAAGGTAATGGCGCCCACCGCAACGCACAACGGGGCTCAGGGCGCCAGCGCGGCCACGGCGGCGTACGGGTCGGCGCGGTTGCTTCGCGCGGCGGCGATGATGTCCGCGACCGTCCGCCGCAGGTCCCCGCCGCGCGAGCGGTAGACGCGGTCGAAGAGGCCGAGCCGCTGGTAGTAGATGCGGCGCGAGATGAGCGTGGCGTTGTTGAGCGGCCCGCGTGTGAACCCGGAGAACGAGCCGGCCTTGAAGCGCGGCTGCACCTCCGCCGTGAAGCGCTCGCGTGCGCGCGCGAAGACGTGCTCGCGCTCGCGCAGCTTGTCGTCGCGCGTGAGGTCTGGCCGGGCGTAGAGCGCCTCCAGCTCCCGGACCAGCCCCTCCAGGAACTCGCCGAAGATGACGTCGTCTTCCCACGACGCGGCGGCTTCGCGGCATCGCGGCCCCTGCGCCCCCTCGCGCGCACAGAAGAAGTGCACGGCGCCGCGCCCGCCCACGAAGTTGGCGAAGCTCTCGTTGAACGCCGCCTGCCCCGGCGCGAAAAAAGTGTTGTGGACGATCTCGTGCACCACCGTGTTCCCCAGCGACACGTCGTCGTAGCGTAGAAGCGTGGAGAGGAGCGGGTCGTTGAACCACCCCAGCGTGCTGAACGCCGAGGTCGGCCGCACGTACGTGTCGAATCCCTTCCTCTCCAGCCGCCGCGCCTCCTTCTCCGCGTCCTCGGGGTCGAAGTACCCCTTGTACGGCACCCGTCCCACGATGGGAAACCACCAGGTGTGCGCCTGAAAGGTGTCCTGGCGCGCCGCCGAGAGCACCATCGCCAGCGTGTCCGAGCGGACGCGCGCGAAGAGCGTGTAGCTGTCGCCTGCTTCCAGCCCCAGCGAGTCGCGCGCGAAGAGCCGCGCCTCCTGCACCAGCACCAGCTTGCGCCGCGTCTCCGCATCCGTGGCCGGATCCGCTACGATCCGCGCGATCGGCTTGCGCCGCGCCAGGATCCTGGCCTCCTCCCAGCTCGCGCGCACCAGGTACGCCGGCGAGCACGCGGAGGCCGCGGCGGCGAGGGTGACCACGAGCAGGAGGACGGTCGAGCGACGCATGGGTTATTGGGTCAGGGCTTTCAGACGAGGTCGCGAGTGAGCACCGGCAAGGAATGGGCTAAGCCTGGGTAGTCAACGTAAACAACCACCCTTTGGCGGTCAGCGGCCCTTCGTCCGCCCCTGATCCGTTTCGGATTGTGCGGCGCGCCGCTGCCGCTGCGACTCGACCATCCCACCCAATCGTCCGAGGATTTCGTCCTCGTGCCTGTCCCAAATCACGTTTCGATCCGCGATCATGAGAATCCAGACCTCGTGCTCGGCCTCCTCGATGTGGTACGCGACCCTGACGTGCGACGATTTGAGCTTGTGGATTCCACCTAGCGGAGGGCGGAGCCCGTCTCCGTACTGATGCGGATCTATCGGGAGCTTCTTCTGGATTGCCTTTCTCGCATTCTCGTACGCGGCGTGCCCGAGCTCGCCCAAATCGTCGGTGAGGATGCGAGCTGAGAAGCGTAGCTTCCATGGTTCAGGCACCGAAGGAGGTATGTTCGGGCCGCCACGACCGCCTCTCCCCCTGTCATTCTTCTTCGCGGCCGTCACTTACTTCCTCTGCCCCATGATCTGATCTGCCCTCATCCAGAAATCGTCCTCGTCCAACAGGTCTTCACCGCCGTCGCGAATCCGTTGCAGGCGCTGCGCGGCCACGTCCGAGAGATATCGGTCCTCCAGCACATCCTGGAGCAACTCAAGCATTTCGAGGCTGACGATTCCGCCGACGGGCTCGCCGTCGCGGAGCAGGTAAACGGGTTTGTCCTGGGCTCTCTCAATCGTCTGCTTCGCGCGCATCTTCAGGTCGCCCATAGTGGCGAATACCGCAGAGCCTCGGGTCTCAAACATGTCTATGTCCCCTTTATCGGTGCTTTATAAGGTACTTCAATATCACTGCTCCGCAGGTGTCGAGTCAACCATCACCAACAAGTACCCGATGTGACTACACGGCGCCCACCAGGGTGCAAAGGCGGACACCGTGTCGCTTCACCTGTGAATCCGGTGGCGCGAACAGCACGCGGCGCATTGTATTCGCGCCGCTGTCGCGGCGTCGTACCTAAACGTACTCCACGCGTCGCCAACGGCGGACGGAGTTAATCAGGTAGATGCCGCCGGCGCGGTGCAGGTCGGCGGGGCGGAGGACGCGCTCGCGGATGTCGCCGCGGTGCAGGAGGTGCGCGCGGAAGACGCCGGGGAGGAGACCGCTCGCGAGAGGCGGCGTGCAGAGCGCGCCGTCGAGGCGGAGAACGAGGTTGGCGAGGGTGGATTCCGTCAGCTCGCCACGCTCGTTCACCAGGAGGACGTCGTCGCAGTCGGGGCGGGAGGCGCGGCGGGTGTCGTAAGCGGCGCGACTCGTCGTCTTGTGGAAGAGGAGCGCGTCGCGGCTGTCCACCGGCTCCGGCGCGATTCCGACGCGCACCGGCGATGGCGTGCGGTCGAGCGGGGATGTCTCAACGACGGCTTCTCCGGTGCGATCCAGGAGGAGTCGCACGCGTTGCGGTCCGCTCGTGTCCAGGCCGCTGTGGAGCGCGCGGATGATCTCGCGGCGGTCGAAGCGGAAGCCGAAGTGGGCGGCCGATTCCGCCAGCCGCCGCAGGTGCCCGTCCAGCAGGAAGAAGCCCGCGCCGGGTTCGTAGAGGAGCGTTTCCAGGAGGCGGAAGTCGTTGGGGGCGCGGTGGGTGAAGGCGGCCTTGTCCAGGCACTCACGGTGCTCCGCCGCCGCATCCGAGTCCCAGGTGATCCCGCTCCCCACCCCCAGCTCCGCCCGCCCGGCATCGCGATCCACCACCACCGTCCGGATCGCGACGCTGAACACCGCCTCCCCCGGCGACGCGAAGCCGATGGCGCCACAGTACACGCCGCGCGGCTCGTCCTCCACGTCCGCGATGATCTGCATCGTCCGCACTTTGGGCGCGCCCGTCACGCTGCCGCAGGGGAAGAGCGCGCGAAAGATGTCGGTCAGGCGCGCGCCGGCGCGCGGGCGGGCGTGGATGGTGGAGGTGAGCTGGTGGACGGTTTCGTAGCGCTCGACCTCGAACATCCGCTCCACGCGCACGCTTCCGGGCTCCGCCACCCGCCCCGCATCGTTCCGCAGCAGATCCACGATCATCAGGTTCTCCGCCCGCTCCTTGGGCGATGCGAGCAGCTCCGCCGCCAGCGCCACGTCCTCCGTCGGGAAGCGGCCGCGGGGGCGGGTGCCCTTCATCGGCCGCATCACCAGCCCGCCGTCGCGGAAGCTGAAAAAGAGCTCGGGTGACGCGGAGATAATGGCGCTGCCGTCCACCTCCAGGTACGCGCAGAAGGCGGAGCGCTGCGCGCGCGCCAAGCGGTCGTACAGTGCCAGCGGGTCGCCTCGAAAGGGCGCGCGCAGGCGCAGGGTGTAGTTGACCTGGTACGTGTCGCCCGCCGCGATCAGCTCGCGGATCTCGCCGACGCGCTGTAGGTACGCGGATTTCGGGGTGGCGGCCTCCCAACCGCCCAGCTCGAATCGTCCGTGCGGTATCTCATCCGGATCGGCCTCGTCGCGCCTGGAGAAGAGCGCGAACCAGGCGAGTGGGAGGCGCGGGTCGGGGGTGCGAGTGGTGAGCACGGGATCGAAAGCGGGGGCGGCCTCGTACGCCACGAAGCCCGCCGGGTGCAGCCCCGCATCCGTCGCCGCCTCAACCTCGGCGAGCACGCGGAGCACGTCCTCCACGCGGTCCGCCCGCACGATGCGCTGGAACCCGCCGAAGCGGAACGAGCGCGCCCCCCGCAGCGGATCGAACGAGTCGAAGCGTACGAGAGGCGCGTCCACGGGAGCGGAGCCGCTCAGCTTTCCACCGGGTGCGGCATGGGCTGTGGGCGGGTCATGCGCTCGGGGGAGAGGATCTTGTCGAGGTCCTCGCGCGCGATCCAGCCCTTCGCGCAGATCAGGTCCCAGACGCCGGCGCCGGTCTGGAGCGCTTCCAGGGCGACTTCGGTGGAGCGCTCGTAGCCGATGTACGGGACGAGCGCCGTCACCAGGCCGATGGAGTTCTCCACCATCCAGCGGAGGCGCTCGCGGTTGGCGGTGATGCCCACGATGCACCGCTCGCGCAGCACGATGGCCGCGCGGGTGAGCATGTCGGTGCTCTGGAAGAGGTTGAAGCCGATCACCGGTTCGAAGACGTTGAGCTGCAGCTGCCCCGCCTCGGCCGCCATGGTGATGGTGAGGTCGTTCCCCACCACCTGGAAGCAGACCTGGTTCACGACTTCCGGGATCACCGGGTTCACCTTCCCCGGCATGATGGAGGAGCCCGGCTGCATCGGCGGCAGGTTGATCTCGTTGAGCCCCGTGCGCGGTCCCGACGAGAGGAGGCGCAGGTCGTTGCAGATCTTGCTCAGCTTCACCGCCACCCGCTTGAGCACGCCCGAGACCTGCACGAACGCGCCCGTATCCGCGGTCGCTTCGATCAGGTCGGGCGCCGTCTCGAGGTCGAGCTGCGTGATCTCGGAGAGGCGCTGGCAGACGAGGGCGGCGTAGCGCGGGTCGCTGTTGATGCCGGTGCCGATGGCGGTGGCGCCCATGTTGGTCTCGCGGATCAGCGCGGAGGCTTCGCGCAGCCTGTCCATGTCTTCGCCGATGGTGACGGCGAAGGCGTTGAACTCCTGGCCGAGCGTCATGGGCACGGCGTCCTGGAGCTGCGTGCGGCCCATCTTGAGGACGTCCGCGAACTCGGCGCCCTTGGCGAAGAAGGCGTCGCGCAGCTCGCCCAGCGCCCTCACCAGGTCGTCGATCCCCCAGTGCGCGGCGATCTTGAGCGCGGTGGGATACACGTCGTTGGTGCTCTGGCTGAGGTTGACGTGGTTGTTGGGGTGCACTACGTCGTAGTCGCCCTTGCGCCGCCCCATCAGCTCCAGCGCGCGGTTGGCGATGACCTCGTTGGCGTTCATGTTGGTGGAAGTCCCCGCCCCGCCCTGCACCACGTCCACCACGAACTGCGCGTGCAGCCCGCCGTCGCGGATCTCGCGGCAGGCGCGGACGATGGCGTCGGCCACGTCTTCCGGCAGGAGGTCCAGCTCCCTGTTGGCCAGCGCGGCTGCTTCCTTGATGGCCGCCAGCGCGTGGATCAGGTAAGGGTACTGCGACACCGGTATCCCCGTGATGGGAAAGTTCTCGGTGGCGCGCAGCGTCTGCACGCCGTAGTACAGGTCCACGGAGAGCTGGCGCTCGCCCAGCAGGTCGTGCTCGGTGCGCAGCTCGCCGGAAAGGTACCCGCTGCCGCGCCCGCTCAGGAGCGTGTTGGCGTACCGCAGACGCGACGAGATCACCTGCGCCGCGGCGGTCACCAGCTTCCCGTACAGCTGCGGGTGCTCGCCTGCGATGCGGGCCACGGCGTCGCGCGGGATCTCCACGAACTCGGCGTCCTCGGTCACCACGCCGCTGGTGGAGTGCGGGTAGTCGTCCAGCAGGCTCCCCTCACCGAACGACTCGCCCTCGGTGAGGAGGTGCAGCACCTGCGGCCGCCCGTTGAAGCCCTTCACGATCTGCACCCGCCCCTTCACCAGCACCCCGAACGCGCGGCGCGGCTGGCTCTCGCGGAAGACGTACGCGCCCGCCGGGCAGCTCTTGGACTGCGCGTGCGCGGCGAGCATCCCGAGCTCCTCGTCGCTGAGCGATTGGAAGAGCGGGTGCGAGCGAAGGGCGTCGGCGGCGGACCGGTCCATGGCGACTGCGGGGGCACGTTGGATGTGAGACGAGGGACGGGAACCAGCCCCCGCCCGAGCGCTGTAACCTGTTCTCTCTGCCTCGTGTACGCAACCCGGTGCATGGAACGGAGATTGCACCCCCGCGCCCCTCCTTGGACCGGACGGGCCCGCTTCCGCGGGCCGGTGAGGGGACCACGCAATGGAGGGTCACATGGCGATCTGGGACCGCAACGACAACGGCAACCGCGGCAACATGGGCGGGCGCGCCCGCAACCTGACCGACCGCGCGGGGAACGCGATGCGCCAGGGGATGGACCACGTGCACGACCGCGGCAACGGCGGCTACGACCGCATGAACTACCAGGGCCGCCCCAACGGCGGCTGGAACGGGGATTCGTACGGGGCCGGCGGAAACACCATGGGCTCCGGCACGCGGCCGATGGGGAACGAGTACGACCGCGACATGACGTATCGCGGCGTGCCGGGCGGCAACGACAACGGCGGCATGGGGCGCGACCTGGGCTACGGCTACGGCGCTGGCGATCGCGACGAGGCCGGGTTCGCCTCCATGAACTACGACCGCGAGTACGGGATGGGCGGCGGGCGGATGAGCTTCGGGTACGACCGCGGCTACGGCGCGGCGGGCGGGATGGGGTACGACCGCGGATTCCAGCCCGGCCGCGACACCGACAACGGCGACCCGTTCGGCGACCGCCAGCAGCAGACTCCCATCCGCGTGATGCGCGGGCGCGAGGGGAACATGGGCGGCGGCAACATGGGGCGCGGCGACTTCGGCAATCGCGGGATGATGGGGCGCGACCGCGGCGGATACGACCGGAGCTGGGCCTTCGGCGCGCAGGGGATGGAGCGCACCGACTTCAACCGCGGCGACCGCAACAACCGCCTCTCGTCCGACCGGCTGGATCGCGAGGACGAGTCGTACCGCGCGCACCAGGGCCAGGGCGGCTACAACCGCGGCCCGAACTACGATCCGTACTACAACGGCGGCGAGTTCGGCGCGCAGGGCGGCGACATGGACGACCCCGGGTTCGCGGCGCGCTACGACGCGAACTACCGGAACCGCAGGGACCGCGACTGGTTCTAGGCGAACCGGGAACGGGGAACGGCCCGCCGCGACGGTTGTCGCGGCGGGCCGGTTTCGTTTGGGTCCGTGCCGACCGCGGGCGACGGTGTGGGGTTGGGCACGGGCGGCCACGCGGGGCCGCCCCTACGAGGTTGGGGTGCGGGGCGGAGATCGGGGTGCGGGCAAGGGCGGGCAGACACGCAGGTCTGCCCCTACGGATTCGGTGCCGTTTCGCCCCCTCTCTCGAGAACAGAGGGCGCAGCCCTCTCCTGTTATCGGGAGAGGGGGCAGCGAGGAACGAGCGGGGGTGAGGGCCTCCTACTGCCCCATCCGCCGCTTCAGCTCGGCGAGCTGGTCGTCGACGTTGGGGCGCGGAGGGGGGGGGGGGGCGCCGGAGAGGTCGTTGAGCGCGTCAGAGTAGGCGGTGTCGGTGGCGATGCGCTCCTCCATGCGCGACATGTCGTCCAGCGGGTCGGAGGGGTCGCGGCGGCCGGCGGCGTCGATGGCGGCGTGGGCGCCGCGGCGGCGGATCTCGGCGACCAGGATGAAACGGTTCGCGTCCGCCTCCTTGTAGCGCCGCATCATCTCCTCGGACTCGGCGCGGCGAAGCTGGAGCTCGGCGTTGGCGGCGCGCAGCTTCTCCTCCAGCACGGCGACGCGCTGGCGGTGGCGGTCCGCGAACTCCTTGGCCACGCGCGCCGTCTCCGCGTCGTTGATGCGCTCGGCCATCCCACCGCGGCGCACCGTGTCGTCCAGGGCGCGGCGCTCGCGCTCCAGCTGGGCGGTGGTGGCCTGCACGTTCTTCTCGTACAGCGGGAGGGCGGCGCGCGCCTGCACCATCTCGCGGCGCATGGAGGCCAGCAGACCCGCCACGTCGTCCTCGGGATCGCGCCGCGCCGTCTCCTCCAGCAGGGCGTTCCAGCTCTGCGCGAACAGTCTCTTCAGGTCGTCCAGCATGGGCGGCGGGGAGCGGGAGGTGGTGGTGGCGCGGGCCCCGGAATGTCGGGGCGCGGAGGGGGCCGGGGCAAGGGGTTGGCGGGGCCGAGCTTGGAGCCCCGTGGGCCTGATCCTTGCCTTGACCGCGTCCCCGACGACCACCCGAGGATTCCCAATGGCCAAGACCGAACCGGTTCCCATCCGCCTCCCCCGCATGGGGAACCTGTCCAAGGAAGAGCAGAAATCCGTCACCCACGGCGGCTTCTGGATCCCGGAAGCGGAGCGGGAGATCTACAAGCGTGCCCTCGCGGCGCTCAACGAGGCGGGCGTGCCGTACGTGGTCGCCGGCGCGTACGCCATCTACGAGCACACCGGCATCTACCGCCAGACCAAGGACCTGGACCTCTTCTGCGAGCCGGAGGCGGTGATGCAGGCCATGGAGGTCCTTCGCACGGTCGGCTTCCGCAGCCGGCTGGAGCAGGGGCACTGGCTGGCCAAGGCGCTCGACGACCCGTACTTCATCGACGTCATCTACGGGATGGGGAACGGGCTGGCGCTGATCGACCGCGACTGGTTCCAGCACTCGTCGCCCGCAATCCTGGCCGCGATGCCCGTGCGCGTGGCGCCGGTGGAGGAGCTGATCTGGCACCGCCTCTTCATCAGCGAGCGCCACCGGCACGACATGGCCGACATCGCGCACCTGATCCTGTGCAAGGGGCACCAGATGGACTGGCGCCGGCTGGTGGACAAGACGGGCGAGCACTGGCCGCTCCTCCTGTCGCAGGTGATGATGTTCCGCTACGTCTATCCGGGCTACAGCGACCAGGTGCCCGCGTGGGTGCTGGACGAGCTGCTGGAGAACGCGCGCTCCGCCGCCAGCAACCGCCCTGCCGAGGGCGATGCGCACGACGTGACGCGCGGCACCCTGATCTCGCGCTTCTCCTTCACCATCGACGTGAACGAGTGGGGCTTCCACGACCAGCGCGAGGAGCTGATCCAGCGCATGGAGCAGCACCCCTCCGTCACCGCGCTGGTGGCGAGCGAAGTCTGGGACGAGCGCGCGTCCGCCGAAAAGAACGAGGCAGACTCTGAGGAGGGCGACGGATGACGGATCCGGCTACACCCGCTTCGGACGGGCGGCCCGCGGAGCGGCGGCGCAGGACCGATCCGCGCCCCGGCGTGGTGCGCATCGCCGCCGTCGGCGACTTTCATTGCGGCGAGGAGGACGTGGGGAAGTACCGCGAGCACTTCGCCCGCGTCAACGACGACGCCGACGTCCTGCTGCTGGCCGGCGACCTGACGCGGCGCGGCACCCCGCCCGAGATCAGGGTGGTGCTGGGCGAGCTTGCGGACGTGCGCATCCCCATCCTGGCCGTCCTGGGGAACCACGACCACGAGAGCGGCCGCGTGGAAGAGGCGAAGGCGCTCCTGCGCTCGCGCGAGGGGCTGCACCTGCTGGACGACGAGCCCTTCCAGCTCAACCCGCACGTGGGGATCGCGGGGGTGAAGGGCTTCATGGGCGGCTTCGGGCGCTGGACGCTGACCGCGTTCGGCGAGGCGGCCACCAAGGAGTTCGTGGGCACCACCATCGAGGAGGCGCAGACGCTGGAGTTCGCGCTGCGCCGGCTGTCGACGCCCATCCGCGTGGTGCTCCTCCACTACTCGCCCACGGTGGACACGGTGCTGGGCGAGCCGGAGACGATCCACGCCTTCTTGGGGAACGACCGACTGGCGGAGCCGATCGACCGCTTCGGCGCCTCGGTGGTCTTCCACGGGCACGCGCACCACGGCACCTTTCGGGGCAAGACGGCGGGCGGGGTGCCGGTGTTCAACGTGTCGCTCTCGCTGGTGCGACAGGAGGGCGTGGGCGAGATGTACTTCGTCTACGAGATCCCCATCCCGCAGGACGCGGTGGAGACGATGGAGCCCGCCCCCGCGGCTAGCGGCGCTCCAGAAAGCGCATGAGCGCGGCCTCTTCCGCGTAGAAGCGCCCCGGCAGGCTTTCCTCGCCGGGGCGTATTTCTTTGCGCATCAGCGGCGCGATGGTAAGCCCGCGCTCGTACCGCTCGAAGACGGCGGGGTGGATGTACGAGCTGCGGCACACGGCCGGCGTGTTCCCCAGGTCCGCCGAGACCAGCTTGCAGGCGAGGAGGGTGTTCTTCTTCGCCTCGCTCGGATTCTTGGGCGGCCCGAGCTCCGCCAGCACGACGGCCGCGCGCACGGTGCCGCCCCACGTCCGCAAGTCCTTGGACGTGAACCGCTTCCCCACGATCTCCTTGACGTACTCGTTGACGTCGCGCGAGGTCACGGGGTGCGCCTTTCCCTCGTCGTCCAGGTACTTGAAGAGGCGCGGCCCGGGGATCTCCAGGATCTCCCGCATCACCTCCACCAGCGGCGTGTCGGCCACCACCTGCCGCTGGTGGACGGCCTTCTTGCCGCGGTACTTGAAGACGAGGTTGTTTCCCTCGATGCGCAGGTGGTTCTTGCGCAGCGTGGCGAGCCCGAACGTCTTGTTCTCGGTGGCGTAGCGCTCGCTCCCCACGCGGAAAGCCCCGCGCATCATCAGCCGCACGATGGTGGCGAGCACGCGCTCGCGCCCTACGCCCTCGCGCTCAAGGTGCTCGTCCGTGGCCTCGCGCAGGTGCGGGATGCAGCGCGCCAGGTCGAGCAGCTTGCGGTACTTGCCGCGCGAGCGCTTGGCGGTGAACTCGGCGTTGTAGCGGTACTGCTTGCGCCCCGCCTTGTCGATCCCGGTGACCTGTACCTTGGCCTCGGGGTCGGGCGAGATCTCCACGTCCGTCCACGCCGGCGGAATCACCAGCTTGCGGATGCGCTCCAGCGCCGCCTTGCTCTTGAGCGGCGCTCCGTCGCCTCGCAGGTAGCTGAACCCCGTTTCGGGCGTCCCGACCCTGCGCCAGGGCCGCTCTTTCGTCGTTTTCTTGGGCATTTGGCCTGGGGTGGATACAAGGAGCGGGCCGTGGGGGAGGGCCCCCACCCCCCGGCCCCCTCCCCCGCCTGCGGGGGCGCAGGGCGGGTGAGGGGGAGAATTCGCCGCCCTGTGCATAGGTTCCGGTAGGGGCAGACCTGTGTGTCTGCCCGCCCTCGCCGCCACCCAGACCTCCGCACCTTACCACGAACCCTCGTAGGGGCCGCCCCACGTGGCTGCCCGTGCCATCCCGGGCCCCGCCCCTCGCACCCCGTCCGCGACCTCCGCCCCACCCTCCCGGCCCCGTGTTTGCGCCAGACCTCCGCGCCCGACACCGTACGACCCGAAAACCCGAAGAGACCAACCCGTGGAAGACAGAGATCCCGTGCTGCACCCCGAACGCCCGCTGATCGCCGTGACCACCTCGCTCGCGCCCGTGGGGGCGCACGGGCTACCGGGGGTGAAGCTGAACGCGCAGTACATCGCGGCGGTGGAGGCGCCCGGCGGCGCCACCCTGCTGCTGACCCCGGCGCACCACCTGGCATCGGTGGAGCAGATTGTGGGAGTGGCGCACGGGCTGATGCTGACCGGCGGCGAAGACGTGGACCCGGCGCGCTACGGCCAGTCGCCGCACCCCACCGTCACCTCCGTGAACCCGGCGCGCGACGCGGTGGAGCTGGCTGCGCTGGCGGCGGCGGTGCGGCGCGGCATCCCGGTGCTCGGCATCTGCCGCGGAATGCAGGTGCTGAACGTGGGGCTCGGCGGCACGCTCATCCAGGACATCCCGTCGCAGCGCACCGGCGGCCTTCTTCACGAGCAGGCCGCGCCGGTGGACAAGGAGTGGCACCACGCCACCGTCGAGGAGGGAAGCGGGCTGGCGGCGATCTTTGGCACGCGCGCGCTCTTCATCAACTCCTTTCACCACCAGGCCGTGGATGCCCTCGGCGACGGCCTGCGCGCCTCCGCCTGGGCAGAGGACGGTGTGGTGGAGGGCGTGGAGGGGACCGGCGACACGTGGATCTGCGGCGTCCAGTGGCACCCCGAGCGCGGGGAGGCCGAGGCACCGCAGGACCAGCGCGATCCCAACCGGCGCCTGTTCTGGGACTTCGTCGAGGCCGCCCGCGAGTTCGCCGCAGGTACGGCGCGGCCGGTGGGCGCCGCGGCGGAGTAAGGGCCGGTGGGGGATGGGTGTGAGGATGCAGGCGTTGGTGTGGGGGAGGACACGGGCAGCCACGTGGGGCGGCCCCTACGAGGATTCGTGCGAAGGTGCGGAGATCCGGGCGGGGGCGAGGGAGGGCAGACACGCAGGTCTGCCCCTACGATTTCGGTTGTGACGACAGCCGGCGGAGGGGACGGGACACGACGCAAACACCCCTCCCCCAGCAGTTTGGGGGAGGGGTCGCGAGGTGACGAGCGGGGGAGGGGGCCGGGAGGGAGGCCCTTCAGTCCAGCACTTCGAAGCTCTCCACCTCGTCCAGCGGAAACTCGTCGGACTCGCCGGTGGCGACGCGGCGGGCGCGGAGGATGTCGCGGCCGAAGCGGGCGCGCACGTCCTCCGGCACCACGATCAGCTCCGTGCCCCGCCGGCAGAGCTGCACCCGGGTGCCGTCCAGGATCGCGCGCTCCAGGCGGTCCAGGTCGTCCGGCGTCCACCTCATGGAGGGGGCGCCCGCCCGCTGTCTGGCGGCGGGAACTCGGCAGGGGGAGGCGGACCCTGCGCCGGCGCGGGCGTCGTCGTCTGCGCGGGCGTCGTCGTGGTGCCCGTGGCCGGCGCGGCGGGCGCGCTCTTCTCCGGCACGGGGTTGCGCGCGGGCGGCGGCGGGGTGCGCGGAGCGGCGCGCGTCGGGCGCGGGGCGGGCCGGACGGGCGCGGCGATCAGTCCGCCGGGCAGCCCCTCGGGCCGCACCGAGATGTAG
Source organism: Longimicrobium sp. (assembly GCA_036387335.1). Lineage (NCBI taxonomy): Bacteria > Pseudomonadati > Gemmatimonadota > Longimicrobiia > Longimicrobiales > Longimicrobiaceae > Longimicrobium > Longimicrobium sp. Next base: position 18,369 of record DASVTZ010000177.1, on the reverse strand, counting down.
TAGTCGCGGATGAAGAGCGAATCGATCCGGATGAAGCCGCTGTCCGGCAGGTCGCCGAACTTCACCCCCGGCGTGGGGCGCGGAAGGTACACGTCCAGCGAGTCGATCCAGGCGTCGAACTCCGCGCGCGAGATCTTTTGAAGATAGCCCTGCACGTCCACCCCGCTGCCGGGGTAGAGGGGACGCATCGCCTGCCCTTTCGGCACCGGCTCCACGCGCAGCAGGATCCAGCGGCGCGGGTTCTGGGTGCGCACCCATACGGCGTTGCGCACCGTGCGGCTCTCCGCGATGCCGGTAAGGCGCAGGCGGCGCCCCAGCTCGCGATCCTCCAGCGGGAGCGCGGACTCGAACGCCTCGCTCTGCATGGGGACCACCTGGGCGCGCTCGCCGCCGAAGTTGGCCTTGGCGCCCACCTGCTTCCCGGGGTTCATGGTGGCGTCGCCCAGGACGAACGCCGACCCCCACGCGAGCAGCGCGACGGTGACGATCCCCATCGTCCAAACCCAGAGCCGCTGGTTGCGGCCTCGTACGAGCCGGATGTCCATCGTGGTCCGCTGAAGGTTGCAGGGAGGCGCCGGAACCGGCGTTCCGCCCCTGGTTTACAAGGCGCGTCGGCTTGCTCTGCCGCGCGCCGATCCGTTATCATGGACCGCCGCCGACGGCGGTCCACCGTATCATCGGACAATCCCACGGAGGAAGAAGCGTGCCCCGACCCGCCCCGGCGGCCAAGAAGCGCTCGCCGCTCACGCCGCTGTACCTGCTCCTGGGCCTCATCGTCGTAGCCGGCGCCGGGGTCCTGTTCACCCAGATGCGCAAGGGCGGCGAAGCTGCCCGCGCGCCCATCAAGGTCGAGATGAGCCCGGCCGAGCTCCAGCGCCTCCCGGGGATGAGCATCGGCCGCCCGGACGCGCCGCTCACCATCCTGGAGTTCGCCGACTTCCAGTGCCCCGGCTGCCAGGGGTGGGCCACCTTCATGGAGCCGCTGATCAAGGAGCGGCTGGTGAACACGGGGCGCGCCCGCTACGTCTTCTACGACTTCCCCCTTGCGATGCACGTGAACGGCTTCATCGCCTCGCGGGCCGGCCGCTGCGCCAACGAGCAGGGGAAGTTCTGGGCGTACCACGACGCGCTCTTCCAGAATCAGGGAAAGTGGGCCTTCGAGGAAGACCCCGTCCCCCTCTTCGTCGGGTACGCCGGGGCCGCCGGGGCGGACGAGGACCGCTTCGAGGAGTGCATCCGCTCGGACCGGTTCGCCCGGGAAGTCTCCGAGAGCGTCAAGCTGGGCGAGTCGCTCGGGGTGGGGGGCACGCCCACCATCTTCGTGAACGGCCAGCGCCTGCAGGACATCCCGCGCGACTACAGCGCGTTCGCCGCCGAGCTGGAGAAGATCGCTCCCGGCTCCACCGGTGCTGCTCCGGCTGCCGCACCCGCGGCCGACAGCGCGGCGGCCCGGTGACGACCTCGCAGGCGGCGCGCGCGGAGGTGCACGGCGACGACTACGCCGACGCCTCTCCGCGCCCGCCGGTGGCGCGGATGGGGATCGCCGTGCTGTCGCTGCTGGGGCTGTTCGTGGCGCTCTACCTGTCGATGTACAAGTGGGGGGTGATGGGCCCCATCCAGTGCACCATCGGCGGATGCGAGACGGTGCAGAACTCGCCCTGGTCCGTGCTCTTTGGGCAGCCGGTGTCGGTGTGGGGGCTGGGCGCCTACGTCACCCTGCTGGTGGTCTCCATCCTGGGGCTTCAGCCGCGCTTCGCCGATGCGCGGTGGGTGGCGCTGGCCCTCTTTGGGATCTCGGGAGTGGGGGTGCTCTTCTCCGCCTACCTCACGTACCTGGAGGCGGCGGTGATCCACGCGTGGTGCCAGTGGTGCGTGATCTCCGCGATCCTCGTCACGCTGATCTTTCTCCTGTCGGTCCCGGGCCTGAAGAGGGCCCGGTGAGCGGCCTCGATCCAACCGCTGGAGGCATGATGCCGGAAGCGCCGGGCCCCACCGTACCCGTCCGCCTTGTCTTCGCGGACAAGGGCACCTTTCACGCGGAGACGGTGCACGTGCAGCAGAGCGTCCTCAGCCGCTACGACCGTCTGATCGACCTGCTCCGCGAGGAAGAAAGCGTGACGCAGCACATGTACCTCGACATGCAGCGCCTCGTCTCCGCCTACGTCGTCGGCGAAGAGCACTGATCCGTACCCGCACGTCCGAACGCCCGCGCCTGACGACAGGTGCGGGCGTTCGTGCATTCACCAAAAGCAATGTCACGCGAAGGCGCGAAGACGCGAAGGAAAGACACGGAAACGCTTTCTTTGCGCCTTCGCGCCTTTGCGTGAGACTATTACTGTTCTTCAGTTGGGCGGCGGCGGCGGCGCGGGCGCGGGGCTCGCGAGCGCGGCGTCGAGCTCCGTCTTCATCTGGTCGAACGTGACGGCGCCGCCCAGGAAACGGGTGCCGTTGATGACGAACGCGGGCGTCCCGCTGATCCCGCCGCCCGCCGCCTTCAGCGCGTCGCCGATGATGAGCTGCGCCACACGGTCGTTGGCGGTGCAGTCGCGGTACGCTCCCATTTCGAGGCCGATCTCCGTGGCGAAGGCGTCGAAGCGGCGCGAAGCGTCGGCCATCCCGCTCCAATCGCGCTGCGTGGCGAAGAGGCGGTCGTGCATCGCCCAGAACTTCCCCTGCGCCCCCGCGCACATGGCTGCCTCGGCGGCGGCGTAGGCGCGCGGGTGGTTGGGGAGCGGGTAGTTGATGAAGACCATCCTCACCTTCCCCGTGCGGATGTACGCGCTGTCGAACTGCCGGTACGTGGTCTCCGTCCACTGGCGGCAGAACGGGCACTGGAAGTCGGAGACCTCCACCACCGTCAGCGGCGCGCCCTGCACGCCCTTGGCGCGGTCGCGGTCGGCGCGCGGGAGCACGGAGTCCACGTCGGCGGGCACGGGCGCCGCCGCGGCGCCCGCGGATGGAGCCGGCGGCCGGGCGCACGCGCCGCTCCCCGCCAGGGTGAGCGCGATGGCGGCCACGAGGGCGCGGCGAAGTGCGTCGTTGCGATTCATCGGAGCCTTCATGTGGGTTGGATGGCGGCGCGTGCGCGCTCCAGCGTCCAATCGTGGAGAAGCGCGGAGGGCCAGCGCCCCTCCCTCGCCCGCTCCACCAGATCGGCGGCTTCGTGGCGCGCGCGCGCGGCGGTTTCGGCGGTGGCCCAGCCGCGGCGCTCCGCCTCGGCCAGCTCGTCCTCGTCCAGCACCTGCACCTCGCCGTCCGCGCCCAGCCAGACGTCCAGGCAGAGGTCGGTCGTGCGCCAGCGGTCCCCCTCCATCTCCACCGGCGTGAGGACGTTGGCGTAGAAGCCGGTAAAGGTGCCGTCGCGCAGGTGGAAGCGGCCGACGTCGTGCCAGAGGCCGCGAAAGGTGAGCCAGACCACGGGCGCCCCCGGCTCCAGGATCACTCGCGTCCCCGCTCTGACCGGCTTCGGCAGCTCGGCGGACTCCAGAAAGGTGACGACGCACTCGCCGTCATCATCCAGCACCCGCTGGTGGAAGCGCTGCTCGCGGTCGGGGAGGCGCCGGTATTCGATCTCCACCCAGCGCTCCCCCGCCACGTCAGACCTTGCTGTTGGGCGTCTCGACCGTCGCGGTGCCGTCGTTGTGCGGCACCAGGTGCATGTCGCCGAAGATGTGCGGCGCCTCGTCGCGAAGGCGGCTGAGCACGGCGCCGGCCAGGCGGCGGATCTCCACGTCGGCGGTGGCGCTCCCGCGCATCTCCACGAAGTGGCGCCAGGCGCGGGCGTTCCCCGTCATCACCAGCTTGGTCTCCGCGCAGTTGGGGAGGACGGCGCGGGCGGCCTGGCGTGCGCGCTTCTTCCGCATCGTCGCGGGCCCGCTCTCCCCCACCAGCTCCGTCATCTCGTCCAGCAGCCGCCGGTACGCCTGCAGCGACCCCTCGCAGGCCTGCTCCCAAGCCCGGTACGCCTCCGTCCCCTCGTCGATCTCCGGCGGGATCACGAACGCGATGTCCGACTCGTCTACATAACGTTGACTTAGCTGCGAGTTGTGCGTGACGATGCCGTCGGCCACGAAGTTGTGGTTTGGCCCCTCCATCTCCAGGTCGTACGTCATCTGCTCGCCCTCGTACGTCACGGAGCGGATGCGCAGGGCGTGCGGGACGAGCGCGTTGCCCCGGCCATGAGGCTGGGTGACGCCCTCCGGAATCTCGGACAGGCTGCGCCCGAAGTGCTCCACGTACTCCAACTCCCTCCCGTTGAGCGAGAGGTGGCAATCGCGGCAGACGGTCACCACGTTGCTCACGTCGTCCGCCAGGTCGGGGCGCGCCCATATCGGCAGTACGTGGTGCAGCGTCAGCCTCCCGCCCTTCTCCGCACAGACACGGCAGGTGTGGGCGTCGCGCGCATAGATCTCCGCCCGGAGGGCCTCCAGGGGCTTCCGGAGCCGGACGCCATCGGGAGTGATCCCACCCTTCCACTGCGGGTTGGCCTCGCCGAGCTTCATCTCGGCGAGCATCCGCTTCGTCTCTTCGGTGTGCGTCCAACCGGCACGGTAGCGCTTACCGCGGTTCCACGGGGAGACCCCCCGCGTCCACGAGCCGAGCGGCTTCTGCAGGCCGAGCTTTCGCACCCAGGCGCGTATGGTGTGCGTAGATACGCCCGCGAGCTGCGCGATGGTTTCCTGCGGAAGAGCGCGCTCGTGGTAGTGGTGCCGGAGCCAGGCAGGATCGCGGTACGCGGGCACGCCGTTGGCCAGCAGCGAGGCGTCGTTCCGCCCGTACACAGCGAGCCCGCTCGCGGAAACCTCCAGCCCGCCGACGATCTCCTCCAGCGGCTTCCATCCGTCGTTCGGCGTGAGGAAGCGGTGCTCCTTCGTGCAGGTGATGGTCTTCCCATCCTCGAGCTCCACCCGGAACACCGGCTTGCTCCCGGAGCAGACGACGGCGCGCACGCGGCCGGTCGTGAAGGTGCCGGTCGTTTCGTCCAGCGTGCGCAGGCGGAGGAGCTTCAGCCGCGAACGGCCGTGCGGCGTCTGCGTCATCTCGTAGATGCTGCGCAGTGTGCGCTTGCGTGGCCCGTTCCGCATTCCCCCAGCGCGCCGCTCGCTGTACACGAGCGTGTCGCCGCTCAGACAGTACGCCATTCCAGCCCTGTGCCGGACGAGCTCGTGCGTAAGCGAGCGGCTCACCCCTTCGATGAGGAAAGTGAAGACCGCGTGCTCCAGTACGCTCCCGTGCTTCACCTGCAGGATGTTCCCCAGATACGCTTCGTTCGTCGTGCGGCCGGCGATGGTGCGGTGTCCTCCTTCGAGGCCACTGTCCTCTCCGAAGGACAAATAGCAAAGACGTCCCGCAAATTCCGCCAGCGCCTCGCCCGGCACGTCGCTGTCGCTCTCCCAGCGGATGTGCGGGGGCGGGATGAACTGCTGGCGCGCGATCAGAGTCACGCGCGGCGCGCGGATGATGTGCATCGGGGAACCGGTGTCTCGGGGGTCGTCGCGGGCGAGCGCGACAAGGTAGGCAGGCGGGCGCGGAGCGTCAAACCGGGCTGTATGCGGCGGCGTGATGGCCGGCATGGGTGCGGGCGGCGGGCGGCGGGGCGGCGGCGGGCACGGGCGGCCACGCGGGGCCGCCCCTACGGGTTTGGGTGCGGGGAGGCGGGGGATCGGGGGGAGGCGGGCGGTGGGCAGACACGCAGGTCGGCCCCTACGGGCGTTGGTGTGGAAGGCGGGTGGCGGAGCGGCGGCGGGCACGGGCGCGATGAATCGCGCCCCTACCAGATCCGTGTGAAGCGGAGGGCAGTTCTCCCCCTCACCCGCCCTGCGCCCCCGCAGGCGGGGGAGGGGGCTGGGGGGAGGGGGCCTGACGAGCGGGGGTGAGGGCCTTACCTTACCCCCATGCGAATCGCCTCCCTTCTTTCCAGCGCGACCGAGATCGTGTACGAGCTGGGGCTCCAGGAGCACCTGGTCGCCATCTCGCACGAGTGCGACTACCCGCCCGAGGCGCTGCGGCTCCCCCGGGCGAGCCGAGTGCGCTTCGAGCCGGCGGGACTCACCAGCGGCGAGATCGACGCGGAGGTGCGGCGCTGCATGATGGAGTTCGGGAGCGTGTACGCCATCGACGTGGACGCCCTCCGCGACGCGAAGCCCGACCTCATCCTCACCCAGGCCGTCTGCGAAGTGTGCGCCGTTCCCACCGCATCAGTGCACGAGGCGGTGGACGCGCTGCCGTCGCGGCCCACCGTGCTCTCGCTGGATGCGCACACGCTCGAGGAAATCCTCGGGACCGTGGCGCAGGTGGCGGAGGCGGCGGGCAATGCACGTCGTGGAGAGGCGGCGGTGGCTCGGCTGCGCGGGCGGCTGGACAGGGTCGCGGAGGCCGTCGCGGGGAGGAACCGGCCGCGCACGCTGGCGCTGGAGTGGCTCGATCCGCCGTTCGCGCCGGGGCACTGGATCCCGGAGATGATCGAGCACGCGGGCGCGGAGTCGCTGCTCGGCACGGCGGGCGGGCACTCGGTGGAGATCCCCTGGGCGCAGGCGGAAGGACTGGATCCCGAGCGCCTCCTCCTGATCCCCTGCGGCTACGACCTCGAAGCCACGCGGGCGGACGCGGAGCGCGCGCGGCCCAAGCTGGAGGCGCTCGCCCCGCGTGCGCAGACGGACGGCAAGGCGGCGATCGGGCACAGCGCCTTCTTCAGCCGCTCCGGCCCGCGCGCGGTGGGCGGCATCGAGGCGCTCGCCGCGTGGCTCCACCCGGGCACCCTGCCCGTGAGCGCCGCCGAGGGGCGGCTGGAGCGGTGGGCGTAGGGCGCGCCGCTTGCACACCGCGCGAAGGCAGTGACGGGCATCATCCAACGAAACCACCGCCGGAGGCCGTGCCATGCGCATCCCCACCCGCGTACACGGGGTGCTGGACTACCTGATGGGCGCACTACTCATCGCGGCGCCCTGGCTGCTGGGCTTCGCCACGGGCGGGCCAGAGCAGTGGGTGCCGGTCGGCGTGGGTGCCGGCGCCATCCTGTACTCCCTCTTCACCGACTACGAGCTGGGCGTGGTGAAGCGCATCCAGGTGCCCATGCACCTGCTGCTGGACGGGATCGCGGGGGTCGTGCTGATCGCGTCGCCGTGGGTGCTGGGCTTCGACGAAAAGGTGTGGATCCCCCACGTGGTCGCAGGGGCGCTGGAGGTGGTCACCGCCTTCTTCACCAACACCATCCCCGCCTATGAGCGCCGACGCGCCCGCTGAGTCCGGCGAGTCCGGGCTGGACCTGTACGGGATGGACGTGGAGGAGGTCCGCGCCCGCTCCCGCATCATGATCTACGCGGATGAAGGTGAGGGGGTGCACGCGGTCAAAATGGATCGCGGCGTCGAGCTCTACGCGCGCTGCCAGGCCGCCGCGTCGCCCACCGACGAGACCACGCCGCTGGTGTGGATCGACGTGGCCGCTCCGGGCGACGAGGAGGCCCGCTTCCTCCGCGAGACGCTGCACTTCCACCCGCTGGCGGTTGAGGATACCGTCCGCGGCCGCCAGCGCCCCAAGCTGGACCGCTATCCCGGCTACTTCTTCCTGGTATTCTACGCGGCCGCCATCAACGCGGGGCGGGGGCGAATGGCGCTGCACGAGGTGCACGTCTTCATCGGGCGCCGCTTCATCGTGACGGTGCACGACCACGACATCTCGCCGCTCAGCGAGGTGCTGGTGCGCTGGCGCGCCAACGAGGCCGGCTTCCGCAACGTGGGGGCGCTGGCGCACGCCATCGTGGACACCATCGTCGACGGCTACTTTCCCGTGCTCGACCACTTCGCGGACCGCGTGGACGAGATGGAGAGCCGCATCTACACGAACGCGACCGCCGGGAAGATCGCCTCTCTCGAAGAGGTGCTTGGGATGCGCCGCGAGCTCACGACCCTGCGCCGCGTGCTCGGCCCCGGGCGCGAGGTGCTGGGGACGCTGGTGAGGCGCGAGCTTCCCTTCCTCTCCCCCGACCTGATGCTGTACTTCCAGGACGTGTACGACCACTCGATCCGCGTGGTGGAAGAGACCGAGGCGCTCCGCGACCGCCTGGGGATGGCGATCGAGGCGCAGATGACCGTCTCCTCCAACCAGCTCAACGAGACGATGCGGCTGATGGCCGCGTGGTCCATCATCCTGATGGCGATGGCGTGGGTGGCGGGGGTCTACGGGATGAACTTCCGCGTGATGCCGGAGCTCCGGTGGGGCTACGGCTACTGGTGGGCGCTGGCCCTGATGGCGGCGATCGGGACGGCGATCTTTCTCTACTTCCGCCGCAAGCACTGGGTCTGAGGACGAGCGTGCGGGCGCCGTTTTTGCGCCACCGGCCGCGCATGCGAAACTACCTTGCTCCCGTCCTGCTGATCCTCGCGGGCGCCTGCGCCTCCGCGCCCGCAACCGGCGCGGGCCCGGCACCCGCGGCTCCGCGCGCCGCGTCGCCCAACCACCCCGGCTTCGACCTCGGCCGCTACCCCGGCGACGACGCGCTGCGGGCCTGGCGGGGCGTCGCGCCGTACGAGTGGGTGGGCTACTACCTCCCCGCGCCCTGCCACCGCGACGCGTCTTGGAGCGGCAAGCGCGCGGCCATCCAGGCGATGGGCTACGGCTTCGCGGTGATCTACGTGGGCCAGCAGCAGTTCGAGAGCGACACCGCCGTCGTCCTGCCCGGCACTCCCCTGGTCTGCTCGCGCGCCCTCCTCACCGCCGACCGTGGCCGCGCGGACGCGGCCGATGCCATCGCCCGCACCGCGTTCGAGGGGTTCCCTGGCGGAACGGCCGTGTTCCTGGATGTGGAGCGCTTCACGACGCTCAGCCCCGAGCTCTCCGCCTACGTCGGCGCGTGGACCGAAGCGATGCGCCGCGATGGCCGCTTCCGCCCGGCCCTCTACGCGCACCGCGAAAACGCCGCCGTACTCCGCCCGGTCGTCGAAGGAGCGGCGGGCGCGCCCGTCCCCTTCTGGGTCGCGGGCGGCCCGAACTTCTCCCTCGAGCGCACCCCGCGCGAGAGCGGCGTCGACTTCGCAACCGTCTGGCAGGGCCTCCCCGCCCCCCGCACCTGGGCCGGCGTCACCCTGACCATCGACGAGAACGTCTCCACCACCGCCTCACCGTCAGCGCCGTAGCGCTGGTTTAGAGACAGTAGAGCGGCCCCGGTCCAGGTAGGACCGGGGCCACTTGCATGCTATTCGGGGAGTTCGTCGCCAGCCAAAGGCTCGCGGTCCGCTCCCGCGCGCCGGAGCACCTCCAGCGCCGCGGGTAGGTTGGCGCGCTCGGCTCGCTCGCGGAAGTAGCTCTCCGTGCGCAGAGCGGAGAGCTTTTCCGCCACCGCAACGTTGATCAACTGGTTGAGCGCCACCCCCTCCTCTTTCGCTAAACGGCGCGCTTCCTCCAGCAGCGAGGGCTGCAGCCTCAGCGCAAAATTGCTCCGTCTCATTGTTTCCTCTCGATTGAGCGCAATGCCTCACCAGGGGTGACTACGGCCACACCGAATCGAGGCGCGGCGTCGAAATCCTTCACGTTGAAGGTCACGAGCCGATCCGCGCGGCCGTTGATCGCCGTCTCCAGCACGACCTCATCGTCCTCGTCGCGAAGGGTCGGCCTCCAGAGAAAAGAGAGCCGAACCTGCTCCGCGACCGAAGCGATCGCGTCCAAGAGGACACCTACATCATCAGGTGTAACACCGGAGGCGGCAAGGTGTTCTTCCCGGCTCAGTACCGCCTCGTACTCGAGCAGGAGCGGCACTGAAACCAGGAGCGTGTATCTCCCGTGCAGCGCCTCCTGTACCAGACGGTTCGAGGCTCCACTGTTGCTCCGGAGCGCCGCCACGAAGACTGAGGTGTCGAGAACGATCCGCATCGCACCATTTTAATATCGCGGGCGATACTGCACCAGCCCGCCCGCGACCTCTCTCTGCGTCTCCGCGCCTCCGCGTGAGACATGCTGTTCAGCGAGCGCGGCACGGATGCAGACGAGTGGAAAGCGGGGATCTGACGTGAAGCTGCGCAACACTATACATTCCCGCCGTCACCGCTGCGTGATCTGGGCGTGATTCGCCGGAATCGTTCGGTTCCTCCCCATCCGACGGCATGATCCGAATTCGCACCCTCGGCTCCATCGACCTCCGTTCGGCGGAGGACGGCGAGCTTCGGCAGGTGCTGGCACAGCCCAAACGGTTCGCCCTGCTCGTCTACCTGGTGGTCGCCGGGCGAGGCGCCTTCCACCGCCGCGACACCCTCTTCACCCTCTTCTGGCCCGAGTCGGACGCGGAGCGGGCGCGAAGCTCGCTGAGGACCGGCCTCCACTTCCTGCGCCGCGCGCTGGGAGCTGGGGTGATCGCGGGGCGCGGGACCGAGGAGGTCGGCATCGCGCCGGGGGCGGTGTGGTGCGACGCGCTCGCCTTCGAGGAGGCGCTGGACGCCGGCCGCGCCGCCGAGGCGCTGGAGCTGTACCGGGGACCTCTGCTCGCCGGCTTCAACCTGGCTGGGATGGCGGACTGGGAGCGCTGGTTGAGCGGGGAGCGCGAGCGGCTGCGGCGCCGTGCGGTGGAGGCCGCCGAGTCGCTGGCCGCGCGCGCGGAGGAGGAGGGGGATGTCCCCGCGGTGGCCCGTTGGTCGCGCCGTGCGGCCGCGCTGGACCCGGAAGACGAGGGCACGCTGCGCCGCCTGATGCAGCGCCTGGCCGCGCACGGCGACCGCGCGGGGGCCATCTACGCCTACGAGGAGTTCTCGAAGCGCCTCCGCGCGGACTACGTAGCCGAGCCGTCGCGCCAGACGCGCGCCCTGGCCGACGAGATCCGCCGCGGCGCCGCCGATCCCGAGCCGCCCGCGCCCGTTCCCGAATCTCGTGCCGACCCCCCGCGGGGTGCAGAGCCGGCGCGCGTCTCCGCCGTGGAGCCCGCGCCACCCGCCGTACCGGAGGCCGTGCCAGCGCCTGCTCCGACGCCTGAGCTCGCGCCCATCGCGGATGTAGCGCCAGCGCCGGTCGCGAGCGACATTGCGGTGCGTCCGCGAATCGGGCGGCGATGGATCGCGGCGCTGGCGGCGGTCGTCTTGTGCGCGGCGGTAGGGGCCGGCATCTGGCGCTTACGCGAACCGGCGGGGCGGACCGCGGCCGGTGCGGCGCCCGAGGAGCTGGTGGCGGTCCTCCCGTTCGCGGTGTACGGGCGGGGGGAGATGGCGTATCTGAGGGAGGGGATGGTGGACCTCCTCTCCACCAAGCTGGACGGCGCGGGCGACCTGCGGAGCGTGGATGCGCGCGCGCTCCTCGCGTCGCTGGGCTCGGCCGCCGGTCCGGGCGCGGGCGGAGACGCGGCGGCCAGGATGGGCGCGAAGCTGTTCGTGATGGGGAGCGTGGTGGAGGCGGGGCCGCAGCTTCAGCTCCGCGCCGCCCTTTATCGGCGGACCCCGGATGGACCGTCGCCGCAATCGGACGCGGTGGTGGAGGGGGCGCGCGACTCGCTGCCCCGCTTGGTGGACCGGCTGGTCGCGCAGCTGCTGGCCGGGCGCCTCACCGGGCCGCACGCGCGGCTCCAGCGGACGGCGGTGCTCACCACGCCCTCCGTCCCCGCGCTCAAGGCGTATCTGCAGGGCGAAAGCGAGATGCGCGCCGGCAACTACGATGCGGCCAAGGCGGCCCTGCAGCGCGCGGTGGAGGAGGACACCACATTCGCCCTCGCCTGGTACCGCCTCTCGGTGGCCGTCGCGGGCTCCGGGGAGCGCACCGGAGAGGCCGCGCGGCAGGCGGTGCGTTACGCCGGACGGCTGGAGCCGTACGACAGGCTGCTCCTGCAGGCGTGGCTCGCGTCGTGGGAGTTCCGCTACGCCGACGCGGAGCGGATGTACCGCCAGGCTGTCGCCGCACGGCCGGACGACGTGGAGGCATGGAGCCAGCTCGCCCACGTCCTCTTCCACGGCGCCGCGCCGAGCGGCCACTCCACCGCCGAGTCTCGCCCGGCGTGGGAGCGCGTCCTGGCGCTGGAGCCGGACAACGTGGACGCCATGGGCTACCTGGCCCGCATCGCCATGGCGGAGCGCCGGCTGGAGGATGCGGACACCCTGCTGGCCCGCGCCCTGGCGCTGAATCCCGAGGGCGACCGCGCGCTGGTGTGGCGTGGCTACCGCGGCATCCTGCTGGACGACCGCGCGGCGCTGGACGCGGCAGTGGCGGGGATGCGCCGCGTGAGCGACCTTGCGGCGTGGGTGATCGCGTGGCGGATGGTGGAGGACACCCGCGACCCGCTCCGCGCCCGGCCGATGGTGGAGACGCTCCTCGACCCCGTGCGCCCGGCCCGCATCCGCGCCAGCGGCCGCGTGCTCCTGGCGCACACCGAGGTCGCCCGCGGCCGGTGGAGGGCGGCCCGCGCCCAGCTCGACTCCGCGGCCGAGCTGGACCCCGCGATGGCGTTGCAGGCGCGCACCCTTTTCGCCGTCCTCCCCTTCGTGCCCGTGGAGCGGACGGAGGTGGAGCGCGTGAGGGCCGCGCTTCTCGCCCGGAGCGCGGGGATCGCGGATGCGCCGCCGGGACCCGAGCCGCAGCGGGCGCCCACGCCGCACGCCGAGCTCCAGCTTCACGCGCTGGGGCTGCTGGAGGCGCGGCGCGGCGACCTGGCGGCGGCGCTGGAGTACGCGCGGCGCCTGGATGCCTTCGATCCGCCTACGGCCGGGATGCGCATCCGTGGACCGCTGCTGGCGGATGGAGTGCGTGCGCACGTGGCGTGGCTGGGCGGCAGGCCGGCGGACGGGCTGGCGGTGATCGACAGCGCCTGGCAGGAGGTCGACCGCAAGCCCGAGGTCTTTCCCTACCTGCTGGATTCCGGGCACCCGCGCTTCCTCCGCGCGGAGCTGCTGCGCATGGCGGGGCGGCACCGCGAGGCGCTGGCGTGGTACGGAGCGGTGACGGAGCACTTCGACAAGAGCATCGTGTACGCGGCCCCGGTGCACCTGCGCACCGCCGAGATCCTGGACCGCCTGGGCCGCCCCGCCGAAGCCGCCGCGCACTACCGGCGCTTCGTGGAGCTGTGGCGGGAGTGTGACCCCGTGCTGCGCCCGCGAGTGGAGCGGGCGCGCCGACGACTTCAACGATTGCAGCCATGACCATCCCGATCCGCGCCCTCGCGGCGCCCCTCCTCGTCGCGGCCGTGCAGGCCGTGTACGCCCCCGCCGCCGCGCAGACGACCGCGCCCGCACGCCCAGCCTTCGACCTGAGCGTGCGCAACATCATGCGCGGCGAGGGGCTGGTGGGCCGCTCGCCGGACGAGGTGAGGTGGTCGGAGGACTCGCGCACCGTCTACTTCCGCTGGCGCGACCCGGAGTCGCGCGACACCACCACGCACGTCTACCGCGTCCGCGCGGCGGGCGGCGCGCCGGAGATGGTGCCGGACAGCCTCGCGTACCGCATCGCGCCCGCGCAGCAGGGCGACTGGAATCCGGAGCGCACGCGCCGCGCGTCGGAGCGCGGCGGCGACGTCTTCGTGGTGGACGCCACCGGCCGCGAGCATCGCATCACCGACACGCCCCAGCGCGAGCGGTCGCCACATCTCTCGGCGGACGGGCGCACGGTCTACTTCCTCTCCGGCAACAACGTCTTCGCCATGGAGGTGGAGGGTGGTCCGCTGCGCCAGATCACGGACCTGCGCATGGAGGCCGCGCCCGCCCGCGACACGGCCCGGGGCCAGCGCCGCTTCCTCGAGAACCAGCAGCGCGAGCTCCTGGACGCTGTGCGCGACCGCCGCGAGGAGCGCCTGCACCGCGCCCGCGAGGACTCGCTGCGCGTCCGCGTGCCGCCCGTGTACCTGGGCAAGGACGTCACCCTGCAGGGCGCCGAGGTGTCGCCGTCCGGCCGCTACCTGCTGCTGACCACCAACGCGCGGGTCGATGCGCAGAAGACCACCATCGTCCCGAACTACATCACGGAAAGCGGCTTCACCGAGGACATCCCCTCCCGCACCAAGGTCGGCGACGTGCAGGCGGGCGGACGGGTCGGCATCCTGGAACTGGCGACGGGAAAGGTGTCCTGGGTGGAGGCGGAGAAGGAGCGCCGCCCCTCCATCGCCACGCTGGGGTGGGCGCCGCGCGCGGACCGGGCGCTGCTCATGTCCGTGCCCGAGAACTTCAAGGACCGCTGGATCTACGTGGCCACGCCGGATGCGCGCACCACGCTCATCGAGCACCTGCACGACGACGCGTGGGTGGGCGGCCCCGCCTTCTTCTCCGGCGGCTGGACGGGGGACGACCGCGTCTGGTTCGTCTCGGAAAAGACGGGCTACTCGCACCTCTACACCGCCCCCGCCACCGGCGGCGCCATCACCGCGCTGACGCAGGGCGATTGGGAGGTGACGGATGTGCAGCCCTCGGCGGACGGGCGCCGCTTCCACATCACCACCAGCGAGACGCACCCCGGCGAGCGGAGCCTGTACGTAGTGGGCATCGACGGCGGCCCGCGCACCCGCCTCACGTCGCTGGAGGGATGGACCGAGGCACGCGTGTCGCCGGACGGCCGCTGGGCCGCCCTCCTCCACTCCACCGCCGACGCGCCGAACGAGCTGTACCTGATGCCCGTGGGCCGCGGCGCCGCGCCCCGCCGCGTGACGACCTCGACCACGGCGGAGTTCCGGCGCGGTCCCTGGATCAAGCCCCAGGTGGTGACCTTCAAGGCGCAGGACGGGGCCACGGTGTACGCGCGCATCTACCGTCCGCGCGAGCTGGGCGCCGCGCCCAACGGGGCGGGCGTCCTCTTCGTGCACGGCGCGGGGTACCTCCAGAACGCGCACCGCGGATGGAGCACGTATTACCGCGAGTACATGTTCAACCACCTGCTCGCGTCGCGCGGCTACACGGTGATGGACGTGGACTACCGCGGCTCGGCGGGGTATGGCGGCGCGTGGCGCACGGGGATCTATCGCCACATGGGCGGCAAGGACCTCTCCGACCACGTGGACGCCGCGCGCTGGATGGTGGCCAACGAGGGCGTCGATGCGAAGCGCGTGGGCCTCTACGGCGGATCGTACGGCGGCTTCATCACGCTGATGGGGCTGTTCACGGAGCCGGACGTCTTCCGCTCGGGCGCCGCGCTGCGCTCGGTGACGGACTGGGCGCACTACAACCATCCGTACACGGCGCGCATCCTGAACCAGCCGCAGGATGACACGCTCGCCTACCGCCGCTCGTCGCCCATCTACTTCGCCGAGGGCCTGCGCGGCGACCTGCTGATGGCGCATGGCATGGTGGACACCAACGTGCACTTCCAGGACATCGTGCGCCTCAGCCAGCGCCTGATCGAGCTGGGGAAGACGAACTGGGAGCTGGCCGTGTACCCGGTGGAGGACCACGGCTTCACCCGCCCCGAGTCGTGGGCGGACGAGTACCGGCGCATCTACGAGCTGTTCGAGCGGACGCTGAGGTGAGGGGGCCCTCCCCCCGACCCCATTCCCCATTCCCCAAAGTTCCGGCCCGGACCTTGCCCAATCACCCCGGGCCGGAGCGGCAGGGCTGGCGAGCACTTTCGTAAGCGTTTGTCTGTTATGCGGTTCGGCACGTGCGTTGCATTTGAGGAGCCACGGGGACAGGTCAGCATGCAGGCGGGGCGACGGAGGGCCGGCGCGCCGCAGACACCCAGGAGGGACCCATGAACCGCATCGACCGTGAGCTTTCCGACGCGCTTCCGCAGCCCAAGGGCCCGTTTACGGACGCCGAAGCGCTGGAGCTCCTGATGGCGTACCGAAAGGATCCCTCCAACGTCCCCTGCCCCATGTGCGGCCCGGGGAACATCGAGGTCCTCGCCTTCATCGAACCGCAGATCGACCCCAACGGCTTCGCCTCGGTCACGGACCCGGAGGGCGAGTACGCCGCCGCGCTCTACTGCCACAAGTGCTTCCGGGCCGTGGGCATCCTGGCCGGCGTCGGGCGCGAAGAAGGGTGATCCCGCGCCCCTCCCGCAGGGGCCGCCAGACACGCTGATCGTCCCGTCAGAGGGTCCCCGGAGCGGAGCGCACGAACGTGCGCTCCGCTTCTGTTTGAGGGCCCCCTCCCCCCCGACCCCCTCCCCCGCCTGCGGGGGCGCAGGGCGGGTGAGGGGGAGAACTGCCCTCGCGCTTCGCAGATGCCCTGTAGGGGCGCGATTCATCGCGCCCGTGTCACGCGCTGCCCCGTCCCCCGTCCTCGCGCACCGATCTCCGTAGGGGCAGACCTGCGTGTCTGCCCTCCTCGCCGCAGCCTCGATCTCACCCCTTCAATCCCGAATCCCGTAGGGGCCGCCCCACGTGGCTGCCCGTGCCCTCCCACGTACCACCCTACGCTTCTGCGCCGATTCTCCTCCGCGCTCTCCGCGCCTCCGCGTGAGGCCTGCAGTTTTACGCCGTGGGACACACGAAAGCGGGGGCGCAGCCGTCAAAGCCGCACCCCCGCCATCGTTCCACGTACCTCAACCCCTACCGCGTAACGCGCGTGCTCCCCGAAAGCAGCGCCATCGGCCCAAAGGTGGGCCGGCCGAGCGGGCCGGCATCCACACCGACGGTGCCGTTCAGACGGTAGGCGATAGAGCGGCCGGTGAGGGCGTTCATGATCACGCTCCCGAGCGCCGGGACGTCGCTGAAGCTCACCGCAATGTCGAGCGGCACCACCGTCTGCCCGCCGGCGGCGAGGGGGACGCCGAGCGGGAAGTTCACCTCCGCCGCCTGCCGCCCCTCCAGCTCCAGCTGCCCGGCCAGCGTGCTCAGCGTGAGCGCCAGCGGATTGGGGTTGGTGACGCGCGCGTAGAGGCGGATCGCCGCGCCGCCGGCGGGGCGCCCGGGGCCGGGCGGCAGGAGGCGGAGCTGCGCCTGCTGGTTCTGGTCCACCTGGAAGGTCGGGGCGCTCAGGAAGGCGCCCAGGTTGCCCATCGAAGCGCAGCCGGAAAGCACCGCGAGGAGCGGCAGGAGCAGCGCCTGGCGCCGGAACGGGATCGTGCGTCGCGTATACATCTTCTTTCGCCTCATCGAGTTGCGCCACCTGGAAGCCGCCGCGGCGGCCACACGCGCCAACACCTGTGCAAGAGCGGAGCCCCACACGCCGTCATCGTCCACGGAGGCGCGGAAAAGCGGCGCGGCTGCACGCATCGGGGGTGTTCCGGCTGGAATGGAAGGTGCATGGGGACGCCCGTCGCCAAACCGGGGGGCGCCCGCCGCAGGGGACAGTCGGCAGCGAAACCAGGGGACGGGACACGACGGGGGATGTGCGCCGCACGGCGCGGCTACAGGCGAACGGACATCACGAGGAGGGAGCGGTGGACACGGACATGACGCAGCCCGGAGGCGGGGTACCGCCGGTGCCGGTGTCGGACATCATCGACGGGCTCAACGACCTGCTCCAGCTCGACCATGACGCGATCGGCGCGTACGACGTCGCCATCGAGAAGCTGGCGGACCGCGACCACGCCAACCAGATCCTGGGCTTCCGGCGCGACCACGAGCGCCACATCCAGGAGCTGAACGAGCTGATCGCGGGGCTGGGCGGCGAGGCGAAGAACCAGCCCCACCTCACCGGGCCGTTCAAGCAGGCGCTCCAGAGCCTCGGCGCGGTCGGTGGAGACCGCGGGGTGCTCGCCGCGTTCCGGCAGAACGAGCTGCAGGTGCGCAGCAAGTACGAGCTGTACGCCGCCAAGGCCAACCACTGGCCGCAGAACCTGAAGCGCGCCATCGACCGCAACGCGCTGGACGAGGAGCGGCACTACCGCTGGGTGGCCGACGCGATGCAGGCGATGGGCGTGGGCATGGGTGAAGGCCCGGAGATCGACGCCGCCACCGCCGCGCGCGAGAAGGCGCTGGTGACCGGCACCACCGTCGAGAACGCCGTCGAGACGATCGTGGAAGTGGCCGGGGTGGCGAAAGAGCGCATCGTGGACGCGGCCGGCACCGCGCGCGAGCGGCTGGCCGACGTGGCGGGAACGGCGAGGGAGCGGGCCACCGAGCTCGCGGGCACGGCGCGCGAACGGGCGACGGAGCTGGCCGGTACCGCACGCGAGCGCGTCAGCGGCCTGGCCGAGACGGTGCGCGGCGGCGTCGCGGATGGGACCACCGGGGCCAGCAACCGCATCTCCGGGCTGCTGGACATGGAAGAGGGGCCGCTCGCCGCGCCGGTCGGCAAGGTGCGCGGCGGGGTGGGGACCGCCCGCCAGGGTGCGATGGACGCGGCATCCACGCTGGAAGCGCGCATCCGCGAAAAGCCGGTGCAGACGCTGCTCATGGCGGGAGTGGCTGGATTCGTCGTCGGACGTCTACTTCGATAGGAGCAACGATCCATGGATGAGACTCGTGATCCGTTCGGGGAAGACCGGACGATGAACGATGCGGACCGCCTTCCCGCGGGGCACGCCCTTCCCGGCGCCGA